>CALXSX010000111.1 GCA_944391265.1 uncultured Clostridia bacterium
GATCAAGTTCCGGGTCCGACAGACTATGCTTTACCGCCGTATATATCAATTGGTAAATCTTCATGACCGATAACCGTTCACTCCTTTCTTCTATCAATGCCGGAATTTATAAAATCCGGCTGTGTATTCCAATTAAGCTCCCTGAGCTCCGCATAAAAGCTCACACACCTGTCCATGATATCAAGGAGCTCGCTGCGCGTTCCTCTTTCTATTATTTCGCCCGTGCTCCAAAACGAGTATCATATCTGAATTTTTTATTATTGAACGTCTGTGCGCTATAACAAGTGCAGGTATCTCATCCACGAGGTTTTCTGTCTATTGCCCGTTCGGTGCGCATATCGACCGAACTGGTAGCTTCATCAAGAATGCTTAGAAGCTGCCGCTGACCTTGGGAAGGTTTGTCCAGCCGTCCTTACCTTAATTTTTTCGATTATTAGGAATCCGACTTTTCACTTACTTTTTTTTTTTTTTTTTCCATAGCAGCCCTTATAAAAGAGGCAAAAAGCGGATGGGCATTGTTTGGCCTTGACTTGAATTCAGGATGGAACTGAACTCCTATAAACCACGGATGATCAGGAAGCTCAACCATTTCAACGAGTTTTCCATCAGGCGATTTCCCGGAGAGAACCATGCCGCTGTCAACAAACTGCTGTCTGAACTCGTTGTTGAATTCGTATCTGTGCCTATGACGCTCATAAATAAGCTCTTTTCCGTATACCTTTGACGCGAGCGTGCCGGACTCAAGCGCACACGGATACGCACCCAGCCTCATAGTACCGCCCAGGTTTTCAACATTTACCTGATCGAGCATAAGGTCTATTACAGGATGCTGCGTGTTGGGGTTTAACTCGGTGCTGTTTGCATCGTCCATATGCAGAACATTCCTTGCATATTCAATCACCGCAACCTGCATACCAAGACAAATGCCAAAATACGGTATCTTGTTTTTCCTCGCATACTCCACTGCAGCAATCTTACCCTCTACGCCTCTGTCGCCAAATCCGCCGGGAACAAGTATGCCGTCAGCATCTTTAAGATAGCTGTCTGCTGTCTCAGGTGTTACCTTCTCTGAATCTATCCACATTATATCTACATTTATGTTGTTCTTAATTCCGCCATGCCTGAGCGATTCAGCAACGCTGATATACGCATCATGAAGCGATACATATTTCCCGACAAGAGCTATCCTCACCTTTTCCTTGTCGCTTATCATGAGCTCCTTTACAGTGTTCACCATCTCACGCCACGACGCAAGGTCAGGAGTTCTGTTTTCAAGGCCAAGGCGGCGGCATACTATATCAGCCAGCCCCTCCTTTTCAAGGGCGAGAGGCACTTCGTAGAGTGTATCAAGGTCGAGGTTTTGTATAACGCAGTCGCTCGGTATGTTGCAGAAGAGTCCGAGCTTATCAGTTATTCCCGGCTCAAGCGGATGCTCCGTGCGGCAGACGATAACGTCCGGCTGTATACCAAGGCTCAGAAGCTCTTTCACAGAATGCTGAGTCGGCTTTGTCTTTTGCTCGCCGGAGGTTGAAATATACGGCACAAGAGTAAGATGTATATACATGCAGTTTTCCTTGCCTACCTCTATTGAAACCTGCCTTATTGCCTCAAGAAACGGCGTGCTTTCAATATCTCCGACGGTTCCGCCTATCTCCGTTATAACAATATCCGTTTCATCACTGCCCACCGAGTAGACCTTGCTTTTTATCTCGTTTGTTATATGCGGTATAACCTGAACCGTTCTGCCGCCGTAATCGCCTCGTCTTTCCTTTGAAATGACGGACCAGTATATCTTGCCCGTCGTAACGTTGGAATTAACGCTGAGGTTTTCGTCTATGAATCTCTCGTAATGACCGAGGTCAAGGTCTGTTTCCGTACCGTCCTCTGTAACGAACACCTCACCGTGCTGGTATGGGCTCATCGTTCCCGGGTCCATATTTATATATGGATCGAACTTCTGCATAGTAACCTTGTATCCCCTTGCCTTAAGAAGCCTGCCGAGTGATGCCGCCGTTATTCCCTTTCCGAGACCGGAAACAACGCCGCCTGTCACAAAAATGAATTTTACTGCCATGATAAACAACCCTTTCGATATGTACTAAGACCTGTATTTTTTCACAAACCGCTCTATCCTCTTGAGCGCCTCGTCAATTTCCTCTACGGAATACGCATATGAACAGCGTACAAAACCCTCGCCTGAGCTCCCAAATGCTGTGCCTGGAATTACGGCAACATGCTCCTCCTCAAGGAGCTTTCCGCAAAACTCATCGCTTGTCATGTTAAGACTTTTTATAGAAGGGAAAACGTAAAACGCGCCGAGCGGTTCAAAGCATGAAAGCCCCATGTTTCTGAAGCCGTCTGTTATGAATCTGCGCCTGTAATTGTACTCCGTCTTCATCATTTCCACGTCTCTGTCACAGCTTTTAAGTGCTTCGATAGCAGCGTACTGGCTCGTTGTCGGTGAGCTCATTATTCCGAACTGATGTATTTTCGTCATCATTTTTATTATACTTTCGGGTCCCATTGCATATCCAAGACGCCATCCGGTCATGGCAAACGCTTTTGAAAATCCGTTTACCAGTACCGTTCTCTCCCACATACCGTCTATCATTGAAAAAGGAACGTGCGGCTCGTCCGAGTACTGCAGCTCGCCGTATATCTCATCGGACAAAACCATTATATCGGTATCCTTCAATACTTCAGCTATAGCCTCCAGATCCGCCTTCGACATAATGGCGCCTGTAGGATTGTTAGGATACGGGAGCACAAGCAGCTTCGTCCTGTCAGTTATTTTTTCTCTTAGCTGCCAGGGCAAAAGCCTGAAATTGTCCTCCTCGCGTGTTTCTATTATTACGGGGATGCCGCCGGCAAGCTCTGTGCACGGCTTGTAGCATACGAAACTCGGTTCCGGAATCAGCACCTCGTCTCCGGGTTCTATAATCGTTCTTATCATCAGGTCGATTGCTTCACTGCCTCCTACCGTGATGAGAATTTCATTTTCCGGATGATACTCTGCGCCGTACTTTCTTTTCATATATGCGGCACATTCCGCCCTTAGCTCAGAAAGTCCGGCGTTTGCCGTGTAATGCGTCCTGCCCTTTTCAAGAGAATATATGCCGGCCTCGCGTATCGGCCACGGAGTCACGAAATCGGGCTCTCCGACACCCAGGGAAATAACGTCTTCCATGTGTGACGCGAGGTCAAAAAACTTCCTTATACCGGACGGAGTCAGTTTACTAACGGTACTATTTATCAATTTATCATAATCTATCATAAAGTTATTACCTGCCTTGTATCCTTTTCATCGTCCTCAAAAATAATGCCCTCCTGCTTATATTTTTTAAGCACGAACGAAGTGGAGGTGCTTATTACCGAATCCATGGGTGCAAGCTTTTCCGCTACGAATAACGCGACCTCTTTCATGGTCGTCCCCTCAATGGTGACCGCCAGATCATGAGTGCCGCTCATGAGATAGACAGTCTTGACCTGGGGGTATTTATAGATACGCTCTGCTACCTTATCGAAGCCCTCACCTCTTTGTGGAGTAATTTTGAGCTCTATTATAGCATCGACGACCTCGCGGTCAGTTTTTTCCCAGTTGACCAAGGTTTTATATCCCACTATAACCTTCTGTTTCTCAAGCTCCGCAATCTTTGTGGCGACTTCCTCTTCTGTTATGCCGAGCATACCGGCTATATTTTTGTTGCTTCGGGTGCTGTCCTGCTCCAATATTTTAAGTACGTCTTCCACTAAAACTCATCCTTTCAAAATTAAAGCTTATTTTCTTTTAGATACAAAAACCCACTATTTTATCATTATACATCATTTTAATGCAAATTTCCATACCTTTTATAAAAAATTTAAACTTTTTTGCAAATTTGCTGTAAAGAGCTGCTCAATATATATATAAAACGACAAAAAAACCAAGCTTGCCGCTTAGGGCAAGCTTATTTTCTATGCAATATCTTCCCATCAGTATCATATATAATCCCGTGCGTTTTTATGATTAAGAATTTTAGGCAGCAGTAAACAGATGCAAATACCATTGCAAAAAAGGCATATTTTTCGCAAAATGCCAAAATATGCCTTTTAAGCTTGATTTTATCTTTGTACTCTGCCAGAGCCGTCTCCGCCGGCAAGATTTTCAACTTCAGCTCTTGAAACCAGATTGAAGTCGCCAGGGATTGTATGCTTGAGCGCTGACGCCGCAACGCCGAACTCAAGCGCACTCTTAAAGTCCTTACCGTCAACAAAGCCGCAGATAACTCCGCCGGCAAAGCTGTCGCCGCCGCCTACACGGTCAACAATCGGAGTGATTCTGTATTCTCTCGAATGATAAAATTCCTTTGTATCACGCGAGTATATGCAGGCTGACCAGCCGTTATCAGATGCTGAATGGCTCACGCGGAGCGAGCTAATAACGTACTCAAAGTTAAACTTCTCAACCATCTGTTCAAAAATATCCTTGTAGCCGGCAAGCTTGAGATCGCCGCTCGTAACATCTGTGTCTCCCGGTTTGAAGCCGAGGACCTTTTCAGCGTCCTCCTCGTTTCCTATACATACGTCAACGTACTGCATGAGGTTTGTCATAACCTTCTGCGCCTTTTCGCTTGACCACAGCTTCTTCCTGAAGTTGAGGTCACAGCTTACCTTTACGCCCTTTGCCTTTGCAGCCTTCAGCGCCGCCTCGGTAAGCTCAGCAGCAGAATCCGATATCGCCGGAGTGATACCTGTAAAGTGGAACCAGTCGGCACCGTCGAATATCTTATCAAAATCAAAATCAGCGGCAGTTGCCGTTGCGATCGACGAATGTGCTCTGTCATATATAACATTTGACGCTCTCATGGCCGACCCTGATTCAAGGAAATATATACCGAGTCTTTCTCCGCCTCTTGCTATGTTCTTCGTTTCAACGCCAACCTTTTTAAGCGCCGCAACTGCACAGTCACCGATAGGATTTTCCGGAACCTTTGTCACAAACTCAGCTTCGTGTCCGTAATTGGCAAGCGATACGGCAACATTTGCCTCGCCTCCGCCGTAGCAGACGTCGAGCTCGTCCGCCTGTATAAATCTCTGATTTCCGGGAGTTGAAAGCCTGAGCATTATTTCTCCCATTGTAACTACCTTAGCCATTTATATGTACTCCTTTTCAACCTGATTATTTAGCTCTTGCTTCTTTTATCTCAGCAATGAACTGCTTAGCTGTTTCAGTAATCTTTGCATAATCGCCTGTCTTTGCTCCTGCTGTAAGCGAGCTTCCAGCGCCTACTGCTACTGCGCCGGCTTTTATCCATTCCTTTACATTGGAAACGTCAACGCCGCCGGTAGGCATCATCTTAGCATGCGGAAGCGGTCCTCTTATATCCTTGATTATCTTCGGGCCGAACAAGTCTGCCGGGAATATTTTTACTATATCAACTCCCGCTTCCATAGCTCTTATTACCTCAGTTATCGTCATGCAGCCCGCCATGTACGGCAAACGGTAACGGTTGCAAAGCTTTGCAGTCTCAAGGTCAAAGCCCGGGCTCACTATGTAGTTCGCACCTGACAAAATAGCTATTCTTGCAGTCTCGGAGTCAAGCACCGTACCCGCTCCGAGCAGCATTTCTCCGCCGGAATACTTCTTTGCGAGCTCCTCTATTACCTTATCAGCTCCCGGAACAGTGAACGTGAGCTCAATAGACGGGCAGCCGCCCTCCAGGCAAGCGTCGGAAATTTTTATTGCCTCCTCAGCATTATTCGCACGGACAACCGCAACAAGGCCTGCGTCTGTCAGCTTTGAAAGTACCATTTCCTTATCCATTATAATTCCTCCCTTTAAAATTACTCGAGAAAATCGGGAAGTCTCCAAACTCCCCTCATTCTAACATTTTATCACCTTTTATTTTAAATTTCAATGCGTTTTTTACATAAAATAATGCGTTTTTTGCATAAATTGTTTCACACATACTCGCACATCACCGCATTGGCTACATCTGTGCCTCTGTCCGTAAGAGCGTACCCTCTGCCCGTTTTTTTCATAAGGCCGGCAGAAACAAATCTTTCACTCACCGCTCCGTATATTTCGTCGAAGTCAAGACCGAACCGGTTTTTAAACTCCTCAGTATCAATTCCGTCAGTCATGCGAAGCGACATAAACGCGTACTCAGATGCGGCATCACGCACCGAAAGCTCCTCTGATAAATTAAAAAGGCCTTTTCCCAACAAATACTCGTCAAGCGAACTCGTATTGAAATACCTTTTGTTTCCTACAAACGAATGAGCCGAAACTCCGAGGCCTATATACTCGCGCGCTGTCCAGTATTTTATATTATGCCTGCACCTGTGCCCGCTTTTGGCAAAATTGGATATTTCATACTGCTCATAGCCGCATTTTTCAAGGAAAGATTTTGCGGCGTGGTATATACTCCTGTCCTGCTCGCCCGATATCGGATTTATTTCACCGCGGCCAAGCATTTTGAACAGCTCTGTCCCTTCTTCATAGATGAGACTGTAACAGGAAATATGCTCGGGATTCAGTTCCTTTAAAACATTAAGCGTGCTCATTACGGACGCCTCTGTCTGCCCGGGAAGACCTGTCATTATGTCTGCGTTTACGCTGTCAAAATATTTTTTGGCGAGCTTCACGGCGCTTACAGCTTCTGCGGCTGTGTGTATTCTGCCGAGCAGTTTAAGCTCGCTGTCAGAAAACGACTGCACACCTATACTGATGCGGTTTACGCCCTCGCCTTTGAGAGCAGAACATTTTTCACCTGTTATTGTTCCGGGATTGGCTTCTACAGTAAATTCTGCACCGCTGTCTACATTGAGTATATCCTTTACTCCGCGTATAAGGCGGACAAGCTGCTCAGAATTGAGCGCAGTC
>CALXSX010000112.1 GCA_944391265.1 uncultured Clostridia bacterium
ATACAATGAAAAAATAAACGATATAGTATCCGGAAGTATACAGAAAATAGACAAGGGTAACGTGTTCATAGACATTGGCAGAACGGAAGCTATACTCCCGGTAGGCGAGCAGCCGGTAAGTGAAAGAGATACTTATCACATACATCAGGTGCTTAAGTGTTTTGTAAGCGAGGTTAAAAACGGAACAAGGGGAACACAGATAATTCTCTCAAGGACTCATCCTGGGCTTGTAAAATGCCTTTTTCAGCGAGAAGTTCCTGAGATTGAGCAGGGCATAGTCGAGATTAAAAATGTTGCACGAGAAGCAGGGTCGAGGACAAAAATAGCAGTGTATTCGTCTGACCCTAATATTGATCCGCAGGGCGCATGCATAGGTCCCAAAGGAATAAGAGTTCAGAAAATCGGTGAAGAACTGCAAAATGAAAAGATAGATATAGTAAAGTACAGTGATGATCCTGTAGCATATATTACAGAAAGCCTAAGCCCTGCAAAGGTTATAACTACCGTAATTGACGAGGACGAAAAATCGGCTCAGGTCGTTGTTCCCTCATCACAGCTTTCTCTGGCTATAGGTAAGGCCGGTCAGAATGTAAGGCTTGCCGCAAAGCTTACAGGCTGGAAAATTGATATAGTAACGTCAGTAGACGATCTGAAAAAGCCTTCTCCAAAGCATAAAGATGCAGATGATGACGTGTTGTCAGACGACGATGTCAGCCTTGATGAAGAAGGAGAGCAGAACATATGAGCGGACATATTCCGCTCCGAATGTGCATGGCTTGCAGAGAAATGAAGCCTAAGAGCGAGCTTATACGCATGGTTAAAACAAATGGCGAAGTGGCTATCGACACAGGTTTCAGGATTCAGTCGAGAGGAGCGTATGTCTGCAAATCCTGCAAGTGCATTTCGCTGTTAAAAAAGAAAAAGTGTATTGAACGTTTTTTCGGAGGGGGCGGCTCAGACAAGGTTTACGCCGACTTGATGAAATACGTTGAAAATTGACACTGATTTCGGAGGGCTGTTGACGGATGGATAAAATTTACGGTATGATCGGGCTGGCAAAAAGGGCAGGAAAGATTGTTTCAGGATCTAATCTGTGTCTTGACTGCATAAAGAAGAGAAGGAGCTTTCTCATAATCATTTCCCATGACGCATCTGATACAACAGCGAAGTCGCTGACTGATTCTTGTATCTATTATGGTGTAAGAAATGTCAGGTTCGGCACAAAGGGTTTGCTTGGCAAATATACTGGCGGAGGAGAACGGAGCGTTATTTCGGTAAATGATGAAAATTTTGCAAATGTGATTTACGATAAAATTCGTGCGGCCTATTGAAAGGATTGGTGATTTATTTGGCAGAAACTAAGTTAAATACAATGGCAGTAGCAAAGAGCCTTAAATTAAAAGGCAAGGAGGTTCTGGATAAGCTGACGGAATACGGTGAGGATATAAAGAGCACGTCAGCTGAAATATCAGAAAAGCAGGCTGGATTTATTCTTGATATTTTCACAAAGCTTAACGAATCCACCATGGAGGAAGCTGAGTCGTACAGAAAATCTGCAGTGGAGGAAAAAGCAAAAGAGAAGGCCGAATCCGAAAAAGAAAAAACAGCGGCGGAAGTCAAAGAGCCTGCAAAAGAAATCAAGCAGACTGAGCTGTCAGCAAGGGACATTGCACTCAAAAAAGCTCAGGAGAAGGTTGCAAAAGCAGCGGAGCAAAGAAGAGCCGAAGCTGAGTCTGCAAAAAATGCTGAGCAGAAAAACAGTCAAGCTGAGAAAAAGGCTGATGAGAACAAAGTTGAAATCGCTCAATCGACCAATCATGACAAGAAACATAAACGTGATAAAAATAAGAAAAGGCCTGCTCAGAAACAGTCAGGAACGAGGATAGAACTCGTAAGAAACGACGATGAGACTGATGAGGAATTTGTTGTTAAAACTCAGGAGAAGAAAAGATATGTTGATACGAGAACGTCGACTGTCGAGATTGAAAAAATTGAGAGCACAGAAAGAATAGAAGAACTAGTTGGCGATAATGTAAAGCTTAGCGGTA
Source organism: uncultured Clostridia bacterium (assembly GCA_944391265.1). Taxonomy (GTDB): domain Bacteria; phylum Bacillota; class Clostridia; order UBA1381; family UBA1381; genus RGIG9115. Next base: position 2,049 of record CALXSX010000112.1, read on the forward strand.
ACAGGAATAAGAAAAAGTCAAAACGAGTTAAGTCTTCTAAGGAAAATATAGATGTAAAGCCGAAGGCTAAAAAGGAAATTCCCGTAAAGCAGATTACCGAAGTTGAGGTTCCGGAAACTATAACTGTCGGCGAATTTGCGCAGAAGATAGGTAAGGGCGCCGGAGAAGTTGTAAAAAAATTGATGATGCTCGGAGTTATGGCTACGATTACTCAGTCTATAGATTATGATACTGCAGCTTTAATAGGCGAGGATTTTGGCATAACTGTCAAAAAAGAAATAGTTTTGACTAAAGAGGATATACTATTTGAGGATGCGCAGGAGGAAGACAAACCTGAAGATCTCGTACCAAGGCCGCCGGTGGTTGTTGTAATGGGTCACGTCGATCATGGAAAGACTTCACTTCTTGATGCTATTCGCCATACATCTGTAACCTCGACAGAAGCTGGAGGAATAACGCAGCATATAGGAGCATACAGTGTTACGCTTAATGACAGGGTAATCACTTTTCTTGATACCCCCGGTCATGAGGCTTTCACTACGATGCGAGCAAGAGGTGCTCAGGTTACTGACGTTGCAATACTTGTTGTAGCAGCTGATGACGGTATTATGCCTCAGACGATCGAAGCTATTAACCACGCTAAGGCGGCTGGCGTAACAATAGTAGTTGCAATCAATAAGATAGATAAGGAAGGCGCAAATCCGGACAGGGTTCGTCAGAATCTTGTTGAGTATGACCTTGTTCCTGAGGAATGGGGCGGGGACACCGTATGCGCTGAAGTAAGCGCAAAGAAAAAGATAAACATTGATGGACTTCTTGAAATGGTTCTTCTTGTTGCCGATATGAAGGATCTTAAAGCTAATCCTAACAGAGAGGCTACAGGAACTGTTATAGAATCTCAGATAGATAAAGGTAGAGGCCCCGTGGCTACTGTTCTTGTTCAAAACGGTACGCTTAAGGTCGGTGACGTTGTTATAGCAGGTACGGCTGTTGGTCACGTCAGAGCAATGATAAATGATAAAGGTAGACGTGTAAAGACGGCAGGCCCGTCAACACCGGTTGAAATACTGGGTCTTTCGGAGGCGCCTTCAGGAGGCGATAAGTTTGCGGTTGTTAAAAACGAGAAGCTTGCCCGTGAAGTGGCTGAAAGTAGAAAACATGATATGCAGGAAGATAAGTTTAACAAGGTCGTTAAAGTTAGCCTGGATAATCTATTCAGCCAAATCGATGAAGGCAACATGAAGGAGCTC
>CALXSX010000113.1 GCA_944391265.1 uncultured Clostridia bacterium
AAAAGCCATCAGATATACATACCTTGTAACAAATTATCCAATACCTGCAAAAGGCAGCGTTAGGGCAAATATAATAATTGTTGACGGAATACCTGTAGCAGGTGACATAAGTACCGTCGCTATAGACGGATTTATGCACTCGCTTACATCCAAGCCCTAAAACTCATCGCCTCCGATTACTGTTTTGACGACGTTCAGGTTACTGTCAAGAACAATAAAATCAGCATCAAATCCGACTTTTAACTCACCCTTTTTGATGCCGAGAAGTCTTGCCGGAGAAGCACTTGCCATTTTAAACGCATCTTTTTCCGGTATGCCGAACTCTATGGCTTTTTTTACGCACGATAAAAGCGGAGAAACGCTACCGGCAAGAGCCCCGTCAGCAAGTCTCGCTTGGCACCCTTTCACAGTGACGATTTGACCGCCCAGCTCGTATGTACCGTCAGAAAGTCCTGTCGCTCTCATTGAATCACTAATTAAAACCATCTTTTCGGCACCAAAGATTTTATAAAGTATCCTGATTGTCGCCGGATGTAAATGAACACCGTCACAAATTACCTGCACATATATATTTTTATCGGAAGCCGCTCCGATTACGGACGGATTCCTGTGGTGAAGAGGCGGCATTGCATTAAATATATGAGTAATGCATACAGCGCCGCTGTCAATGGCTTTCACAGTCGTGTCATAGTCGGCGGAAGTATGGCCTATTGAAACAAGGCACTTACATTTTTTTATAAACTCAGTTGCCCTGCAGAGCTCAGGCGCAACTGTTACCATTCTGACGTTTTTTATTTTTTCAAATGATTTAAAATCGGGATCTTGAATAAAATCAGAATTTTGAGCACCCTTATATTTTTCGTTAATAAATGGGCCCTCAAGATGAAATCCCAAAATATTTGATCCAGCGTATTGGGATATGTCGACGTCTGTGAGTGTACGAAGCCTGTCAATATCAGCCGACATGGTTGTTGGAAGCCATGACGTGACTCCGTTTCTCGCATGAAAAGCTGCCATCTTTTCAAGGCTATCACCATCCATTGTATCGCTCCCGTCACAGCCATGAGTATGAATGTCTATAAGCCCTGCCTCTACCCTTGCACCGCATAAATCAATTCCGCCTTCTTCTGTTTTCCCAATGTTCACGATAATTCCCCCGTCAACCGATATATCACAAATTTCTCCATTAAGGCAAGCGTTCTTATAATGCTTCATAAGATAATCATCCTTTCGCAGCAAATCATTTTTCTAATTCAATTATATCAGTTAGCGTAATAAAAATCAACATAAAGTTTTTATGCAATCAATCGTTATTATTATAATATTGTTTTTATAAAATATCCCCTGCGGATTGCTCCGCAGGGGATTGTGAGAGGGAATATCAGAGAAGATAAAATGTGGTATTATTTTTTGTGATTATTGAATTATTACAATTTCCTTAACTTCGTTCTTATAAAGCTTTATAAGAACTCTGTTGCCTTCTTCAGCGTCATACGCCTGTATATCTCCGGCTTCAGCAACCGTTACCTTGTTCTTTGAAAGTTCAGTATCAACCTTGTAAATGTTAGCGTCTGACGGGATAGAGTAGTTAACTGTATCTGCGTCGTTTACAGTTACGTTTATTGATGAAGTGAACTTCTTAGTTACCTTACCGTATACTATGCTGAGGTTCTCTGCAGGATTTGTTATTCCCTCTGTCCCCTTTGTTTTGATGTCAAACAGAACGTTTATGCTTGCAATCTCATCTTCAGAATTTTTCTTTATCTGAATTATATCTCCAGCTTCAAGATCTTCGCTTACGTTCTTAACCAAAACGCTGTCATCTTTAGCATAGATTCTCTCTTCCTTACCGTCGATAAGAGCTACGAGCATATCAGTTATCTCATCGTCGCTGTTCTGAGTCTGAATAACTTCCTTAACAACTGCGATGCTTGACTCTGCGTTTGCGTTAAGGTTTGCGTTTTGAACTATTATCGCTTTTGCTGTATAATCGTCCGAGAGGTCGTATACAAGAACATCGTACTTTTGCTCGTCCTCAAACATTGAGATGTCTGCTATAGAGAGATCCTTTTTATCTTCCGGTATATCAAAAATTATCGTATCCTTGTTTATTCTGATGTTGTCAAGCTTTCCGAGTGATGCGTTATAAACCGCATTTGAAAGCTCATAATTAAGAGTGAATTTGCCTGTGTCAATATCTCCTGAAGAAGTGTTGTCCTGAGCAGTGTTTATCTCAGAAATTTTTCCGTCTGAGTTTAATTTATAAGTTATAAGCTGCGCTTCAACAGAATCGCCGCCCAAATCCTCGAGAACTTCTTCGTCAGCCTTTGCGCTTTCGCCGTTCAGTCTGATTCGCTCAGCACCTTCGAACACTTTCTCGTCTCCGTCTTTTGTAAAGACTCTGAACTTAACAACGTCATCGCCCGTAACTTCATATGCTTTCAGCATATAACCGTAGTTTGAGCTTAAGAGAACCGCTGTGTCCGTTCCGGCTATCTTACCCTCAAAGTCGAGGTAGAATGTTGCTTCTGTTCCTATTTTAAGCTCGCCTGTATAGTTGTTTGCCACCTTGTACTGCTTGCCGTCTATGGTGTATTCATCATCGCTTACGGCTGTGATTCTGCCTGTAACCGTCTGATTAGTTACCAATATTTCAAACAGTTCGCCATCAAGGCTTTCTGCTACAGAAAGGACGTCATATTCCTTAAGATCTGATACCTCAAGGCTTTCAAGACCTCTTGTGATTGTATACGTTACATCTTCATCAAGAGTTATTGTTTCTGCATCGTACTTATCGTTAATTTTACCGGAGCTTGAAACTGTATCAACCACCATGTTGTAGTAGTCTGAAACAAATACTATATCGTATTTGCCGTCCTTATCAGTGTCGAGAAGATTGATTTCTCCGGCTTTATCTGTCATATTGAGGTACTGATCCTCAAGAGCATTATGCTTTCCGTTATAGATTAGCGTAGCGTTAGGTGAAAGCTCCGCCGTCTGTGTGCGTGAATCATTTTCAGTTTTGAAATAGCTTATTGCTTTATTTGAATTTTTTTCTGTTACACTGTCAAACAAATCAGCCTTTATCGTGAGCTGTCTGTTTTTCTCCGCGATTGGCATTGCAAGAATAACGCTCTCATTGCCGAGGCTGTCCTTTCTTACATAATAATCTACATTATATCCCAACAGCTTATTTACGTTATATTCCGTATCGTAAATTTTATCGTCAATTCTTACCTGTCCTTCTACAAGGTTGCTCTCGCCGTTTATTGCTGACGACGGTATTGCAGTTATCTGACCGGTATACTCAAAAACCTTAAGTCTGTCATTGAGGAGAGTTTTGTCAACCACTTCATATTTAGGTGAATCACCGAAGTTTGTCTGCTCCATCATTTTCGTCTTCAACGTATTTACCGTAAGGTACGCAGCGTTTCCTCTTGTAATTGCTTCATTTGCGGAGCCGCTCACGTTCTTGCCCATTCCGTTTTCTGAACCTACAAGCAAGTATCCGTTCGGGAATCCGCCTTTCTGAATCGCCGACGGCTCATGTCCGACAGCTCTGACCATTATTGTCATCGCTTCCGCATAAGTGATTGAATCGAAGGGTCTGAAGTTACCCTTATCGTCACCTATTATGAGTCCCATTGAAGTAGCAAGATTGATATAACCGTTAGCCCAGTAATCAGCAGCAACGTCCGGGTATTTCGTCTGGCCCGCTGCTGAAAGCGCTGCGTCTTCAAGACCCATTGCGTTTATCGCTATCTTTGTGACCTCTGCCCTTGTTATTGTATCGGTCGGTCTGAAGTTTCCATCACCGTCACCAATCATAATCTCAAGTGCGGCAAGAACCTGTATCGGCTCTTCAAAACCAGTTCCTACTACATCGGCAGGTATCATTGCCATGGCCGGTACCGACCCTGCAACCGTTGCAGCAGCAAGCAATGAACAAATAAGATTTTTCTTTAAACCTTTCATTGATTTTCCTCCTTAAATCCTCTGAGCAAATGCTCGTCCTACACCTACAAGTTGACATATTGTGTTGATTTATGTCAACTACATTTGCTATGATACAGCATTTTATACATAAAATCAAGCTGTAATTTCTGGTAATTTATATAATAAATAAATATATAATATAGAAAATTTTCGATTTTATTTCATTTATGTTACATTTTAACCGTTAATTTACAGCCTTGGTAATAAAAAATTAAGAATTTTAATTCATAATTTGTTGCACAAAGTAAAAAAATATGGTATTATAGAAGAAAGAGAAATATAATCGAAAAAAATAGCTAAATATTTATTATTAGTTTGATTTTTGTTACAGGAGGTTTAAAGTATGAAGAAATTAACAAGCATTATTTTATCAGCAAGTTTGCTGATTTCATCTGCAGTGCCTGTATTTGCAGCGAACGAGTTTTCTGATTTCTCTAAAGAGAAATACAGCTGGGCATATGATCAGGTTATGGACATGGCTGATAAAGGGTTTATCGCCGGATATGACGACGGCACATTCAGGCCGGACAACAGCGTTACCCGTCTTGAAGTATTGGCACTTTTTGCAAGACTACTTGGAAAAGACCAGGAAGAAAATGCACCTATTCTTGAGGATGCTGTTGAAACTTATAAAGATGTTATCGCCCCCTTTAACCTTCCGTGGGGTGAGGAAGAAATATCGTTTCTTCTTTACAGAAATGTTTTGACTGTTGATGATCTTACAACGTATTTAAGTGGTGAAAGAAAAAATGAAGCGATGCCGAGATATGAGGCTGCCATAGTGATAACAAATGCCATGGGCGGAAGAAAAACCGCAACAAGCTCTCAGTCGGTAACTCTTGATTACCCCGATTACAGAGAAATTCCCTCAAATGCGCTGCAATTTGTAAAATTTGTTACAGATAAGGGTATTATGATGGGAATGGAAGACGGCAGTTTTTCACCAAATTCAAGCGTGCTGAGGTCTCAGATGGCAATCATGCTCAGCAGAGTATATGATTCAATGAACTATACATATGTTACCGGGAAGCTCTCCGAGGTTGATACTGACGGTAGACTCGTGTCATTGACGGACTCTGACGGTAATATAGAAAGATATACGTATCTTGACAATGTTCTTATGAAGGTTTCAGGGGTTGAAACGAGCCCCAAATACATGACAGTTGGTGTAAATGCCGTTTTAACACTTGCCAACAACAAAGTCGCTTTTATAGATACACTATCTTCAATTCCTGATGAGACGGTAACAGGTACGTATGTAAGCAGGTCGACGTCTTCAGATGTTACAAGGATAACAATAAAGCTTTCAGATACAAATGAATCTGTTTCTTATGAAGTGAGTCCGTCTGTATCGGTTGTTTACAACAATG
>CALXSX010000114.1 GCA_944391265.1 uncultured Clostridia bacterium
AACTCAATTATACAGCAAAAAGGAGGTTATTGCTATATTTTTATGCAAAAAAAGCAAAAATCTCATAGATATAATGATTTTAAAGCAATTTAAAATAAAAAACGGGGTGTCAATTTGACACTACCAATATTTCGTAGGAGGTATTTTTTATATGAAGAATGCGAAGCATACGATTGTCGCTCTGGCGGCGGTCGCTATGATAAGCACCATGGCAGTCAAGCAGGCATACGACTTCAAGGCGAGCAACAGACTTGCCGCTCTGCTGAGCAACTCAGCAAGCGAACCTGTACTTAGTCAGAATGTTATAACGATTGACCCCGCAGAAGCGGAGGCGCAGCTTTACGAAACATACACCGAGGAAGAGATAGAATCCATCGTAGAAAAAAAGAGCGAGCTGTCTGACAGCTATGTGCTCCTTTCCTACGGCACACTGAACGTATATGACATGCCTTCCGAAGAAGGCACAGTAACAGACACGCTTGAGGCGAGCGAGCCGGTTAAAATAACAGAATCCACCGACGGCTGGTACAAGGTGGCATACGGTCAGGGGCTTTCCGGATACGTTTCACAAGACAAGATAACAGACAGCAAAGCGGAAGCCGATTACATGGCAATGCACTATGACAATTACAAACGAGGCAAGGTGAAAACCTCAGGCGATAACGTCAATGTAAGGAGCTCGGCATCGCAGAGCGCAGAAATTGTAGGGCAGCTTCCAAACGGCGCAGACCTTGTTTTGGTTTATGACGACAACGGTTATACCAAAGTTTATTACGGGGCTGATTACGAAGCCGGCTTTGTGGTTTCAACTTCAATAGAGCTGACAAACACATGGATACCGAAAACGGAGGTAGCAGCTGTACAGACGGCAGCGGCGGAAAGAAAGGCGGCTGAGGCTAAAGCGGCGGCAGAAGCGGCAGCCAAGAAAAAGGCTGAAGAGGAAGCCAAGAAGAAAGCGGAGGCGGCGGCAAAGGCTGCTAAATCATCTTCAAAATCGTCCTCAAGCTCGTCAAAGAGCGGCTCATACACGACTCCCCCGTCAAGCTCAAAGGGGCAGTCGATAGTCAACACCGCAAAGAGATATCTCGGTGTTAGATACGTATGGGGCGGTACGTCACCTAAGGGTTTTGACTGCTCGGGACTCGTTCAGTACGTATGCAAACAAAACGGCATAAGCGTAAGCAGGACGTCAGCGGCACAGTTTGGCAACGGCAAAGCTGTCAACAAGAGCGACCTTCAGCCGGGAGACCTCGTATTCTTCGCAAAGAACGGACGTGTTCACCACGTCGGAATCTATATTGGCAACGGACAGATGATACACGCGCCCCAGACAGGCGACGTCGTAAAAATAGCGTCTATGGAAACAAGCTACTACAGAAACAGCTACGTAGGGGCAAGACGCGTATATTAAACATTTACGGGACTGTAAAAAAATCGTTTTTTACAGTCCTTGTTTTTTTATTGCGAAAAATACGGAAAAAATAAACAAAAATAAAAAAAAGCATTGATATTAAGCATAAAATTAGGTATAATATAATGAAGTGTTGTGCTCTGACGGGCACGCGACTTTTAAAAAGCCGCTTCTCGCGGCATGGAGGTAAATATGACTGATTTTGAAAAGATGGCGGAGCTTCTGTTCCCCGCGGAGCTTAAGACCCCGGAAGAATACGAAAAAATTTATCCGCCCCGCGACCTGCCGGAGGGTGCAATAGTTTCACGGTTTGCTCCCAGTCCAACAGGATTTCTCCATATAGGCGGGCTTTTCGCCGCGTTCGTAGCACAGAGGGCGGCAAAATCAAGCGACGGCGTTTTTTATCTGAGGATAGAGGATACTGACAAAAAGCGCGAGGTTGAAAACGGAGTAACCGGCATAGTGAACGGTCTTCGCAGTTTTGGCATAGAAGCAGATGAGGGCGTGATTTCCGAAACGGAGGAGACAGGCAAATACGGCCCGTACACGCAGAGCAGCCGCGCCGATATATACAGAGCGTACGCGAAAAGCCTTGTGATAAAGGGGCTTGCTTATCCATGCTTTATGACGGAGGACGAGCTTTCGGATATTCGCAGAAAGCAGGAAGCGGAAAAGAAAAATCCCGGCTGCTACGGTGAGTATGCAAAGTACAGAAATATTACCTTTGAGGAAGCGAAAAAAAGGATAGACAGCGGCGAGGAGTATGTGCTGAGGCTTAAATCTCCCGGCAGCGAGGAAAACAAGATACATTTTACTGACGGCATAAAAGGCGAAATAGAGATGCCGGAGAACATACAGGACGTTGTAATACTTAAAAGCGACGGGATACCGACATATCACTTTGCGCACGCGGTTGACGATCACCTGATGAGGACGACAGACGTTATAAGGGGCGATGAGTGGATTTCATCTGTACCGATACATCTTCAGTTTTTTGACGTGCTCGGCTTTAAAGCGCCGAGGTACTCGCATATATCTCCTATAATGAAGGAGGAGGACGGCGGAAAAAGGAAGCTTTCAAAGAGAAAGGACCCCGAAGCGGCAGTATCATACTATTCAAAGGTGGGATTCCCGAAGGGAGCGGTAATTGAATACCTTCTCACCATTGCAAATTCCAACTACGAAGAGTGGCGGGAGTCAAACCCGAAAACTCCGAATGAGGAGTTCAGCTTCTCACTTTCAAAAATGAGCAAGGCGGGCGCGCTTTTTGACCTTGTAAAGCTAAGTGATATAAGCAAAAACTATATATCAACGCTTACGCGTGAGCAGGTTACGGACGAGGTGCTGGAATGGAGCCGGGATAACGCGCCGGAATTTTTCAGCGTAATATCAAAGGACATCGACTACACAAGATCTGTTTTCGGAATAGAGCGAAACGAAATAAAGCCGAGGAAAGAGCTTGTAAAATGGGACGAGGCCCCGCATTATGCGGAGTATTTCTACAACGAGCTTTGGGACAGAAGCCGTGATTTTGACGGCATTTTGCCCAAGGAGGATATGATTGAGATACTTACGGAATACAAAAAAATATACAGCAAAAGCGAAACGGCCGAAGAATGGTTCCCGAAAATAAGGGAGATGAGCGTGGCTCTCGGCTACGCAAAGGCGCCTAAAGTCTACAAAAAAAATCCGGAGCTTTACAAAGGCCATGTAGGAGACGTCAGCTCTGTAATAAGGGTAGCGGTAACGGGAAGAAGGAATTCTCCCGACCTGTACGAGATAATGCAGGTGCTCGGCTACAATGAGGTCATGAGAAGAGTTGACGAAAGCATAGAATTATTAAGCAAATAACGGGAGGATAACTTCAGTGGAAGATAACAGTACTAATTTTATTCATGAAGCGATAAACAAGGACATTGCGGACAAGGTTTACGACAGGGTACAGACGAGGTTTCCTCCTGAGCCTAACGGGTATTTGCATATAGGTCACGTTAAAGCGATATGCATTGATTTTGGAACAGCTGAAAAGTACGGCGGGAAATGCAACCTCCGTTTTGACGACACCAACCCCACAAAAGAGGATACGGAGTACGTTGACGCTATCATGGAGGACATCAAGTGGCTCGGCTTTAAATGGGACAAGGTGTTTTACGCGTCCGACTACTTTGACGAGCTGTACAAATGCGCTATAAAGCTCATTGAGATGGGCAAAGCATACGTATGCGACCTCACGGCGGACGAGATAAGGCAGTACAGGGGCACGCTTACCGAGCCGGGTAAGGAAAGCCCTTACAGAAACAGAAGCGTCGAAGAAAACCTTGATTTGTTCAGGAGAATGACTGATGGCGAGTTTGAGGACGGCTCCAAGGTTCTGAGAGCAAAGATAGATATGTCATCGCCGAACCTTAACATGAGAGACCCTGTAATCTACAGGATACTCCGTGCAAAGCATCACCGCACCGGTAATAAATGGATAGTTTATCCAATGTACGACTTTGCGCACCCCATTTCAGATACGCTCGAGGGCGTAACGCACTCACTTTGCTCCCTTGAATTTGAGGACCACAGACCTCTGTATGACTGGTTTTTAAAGGAGCTCGGATTTGAACATCCGTCAAGGCAGATAGAGTTTGCGAGGCTGAACCTTAACTACACGCTTACAAGCAAGAGAAAATGTATGCGGCTTGTTAAGGATCATGTAGTTTCCGGATGGGACGATCCAAGAATGTCGACTGTTTGCGCAATGAGAAGGCGCGGATATACAAAAGAGGCGCTGAGGGACTTCTGTGATAGGATAGGCGTTGCAAAGGCGAACAGCGTAGTGGACATAAATCTGCTTGAGCACTGCGTCAGAGAAGACCTTAACAAAAAAGCGCCGAGGGCTATGGCAGTTCTCCGCCCGGTTAAGCTGGTTATAGACAACTATCCGGAAGACAAAACGGAGGAGATTACGGTTGAGGTAAACCCCGAGGACGAGAAAGCAGGAACACGTACGGTAATGTTTTCAAAGAATTTGTATGTGGAAGCAGACGACTTCATGGAAAATCCGCCGAAAAAATACTACAGGCTTGCGGTCGGAAATGAGGTAAGACTTAAGGGTGCGTACTATGTCACCTGCACAGGAGCCGAAAAGGATAAGGACGGCAATGTGACGGTTATTCACTGCACGTACGATCCCGAATCGCGCGGCGGTCAGACATCGGACGGCAGAAAGGTACGCGGCACTATACACTGGGTCAGCGAAAACAGTTGCTTTGACGCTGAGGTGCGCCTTTATGACAGGCTGTTCACTGTTGAAAACCCGTCAGATGAAGAGACAAACGGAGACTTTACAAAAAATCTTAACCCCAACTCCATTGAGGTTCTTACCGGCTGCAAGATTGAAAAAAATCTTGAAAAAGCAAAGACGGGCGATACGTTCCAGTTCATGCGCCAGGGATATTTCTGCGTTGACAAAGACAGCACAGCAGAAAACATGGTGTTTAACAGAACCGTTGCCCTGAAGGACTCATGGGGAAAAATTGCCGCTAAAGGCTGAAATATAGGAAGGTAATTTTAAATGGACTACGAAAAATATTTATCTGCCAGAGTAAAAACACTTAAGGCGTCAGCCATACGTGAGATGTTCAAGCTCATGGCTGACCCGGAAATAATCTCACTTGCCGGCGGCTCTCCCGACCCGTCGCTTTTCCCTGCAAAGGAGCTTGCACAAATAGCGCAGGAAATACTTACTGAAAACCCCGTCTGCGCGCTCCAGTACGGAACGACTGACGGATACGCCCCGTTCAAGGAGGTGGCAACGGGTCGCGCGGCAAAAGTAGGCTGTGTTGCCGAGGGAGATAAAATAATCATCACAACAGGAGAGCAGCAGGCTATTGACCTTGCTCTTAAATCGTTTGTAAACGACGGCGAGAATGTTGCCGTAGAGGAACCGAGTTTCGTCGGTACGCTCAATTCCATACGCGCGCATAACGGAAAATTAGTGCCGGTGCCGATGGATTCGGACGGAATGAATCTGGAGAAGTTTGAGGAGATTTTAAATGGAACAAAAATAAAAATGCTCTATACTATACCGACATTCCAGAACCCGTCCGGCATCACCATGAGCGCAGAAAAAAGAAAGAAGCTTATCGATCTTGCTGAAAAATACGATTTCCTCATAATAGAGGACAATCCGTACGGAGATCTTCGCTTTGCCGGCGAGGACGTTCCCCCGGTAAAGTCATTTGACAAAATGGGCAGGGTTTTCTATTGCAGCTCATTTTCAAAGATACTGTCGCCGGGAATGAGACTCGGCTACATAGTAGCTCCAGCTGACGTTATAGACAGGATAGAGATAGCCAAACAGGCAAACGACGTTCACACGCCTGTTTTGACGCAGATGATGGCGGCGGAATACGTAAAAAGGTACGATATAGAAGCAAATATAGCTAAAGCGAGAGAGATTTACGGGAGAAAATGCTCCTTCATGCTTTCATGCATGGAAAAGTATTTCCCTGACGGCGTGACATGGACAACGCCGGAGGGCGGACTGTTCATCTGGTGTACGGCGCCGGCGGGAACAGACATTCAGGCAGTGCTTATGGAAGCGATTAAAAACAAGGTTGCGTTCGTCGCAGGAAACAGCTTTATGGTCGACCAAGACAAGCCATGCAGCTCGTTCAGGCTGAACTACTCTACAATGCCGGAGGAGAAAATCGAAAAAGGAATAAAGGCTCTCGGAGAGTCTCTTTCAAAATTTGTAAAGCAGTAATTGTATCTGCTTTGAAAGGATATGGATGATATGAATGAAAAGCTAAGGATTTTCAGCGGTGCACAGCCGTCCGGAACGATAACTCTCGGAAACTACCTCGGGGCTATAAAAAGCTGGGTGGATCTTCAAAACGATTACGAGTGCCTTTACGCCGTAATGGATATGCATTCGATAACAGTAAGACAAAACCCCGCGGAGCTCCGTAAAAGAACGCTTGACCTTTTGAAGATGTACATTGCGTGCGGCATAGACCCTGAAAAAAATATTATTTTTGTACAGTCGCACGTACCGTCCCATGCTCAGCTCGGCTGGGTGCTCGACTGCTACACCTACATGGGTGAGCTGTCGCGCATGACACAGTTCAAGGACAAGTCAAAAAGCCATGCCGACAACATCAACGCAGGACTTTTTACGTATCCTGTGCTTATGGCTGCCGACATTCTGCTCTACGGCGCGGATCTCGTTCCTGTAGGCAAGGATCAGATGCAGCACATAGAGATATGCCGTGATATAGCAACGCGGTTTAACGGCATATACGGCGATGTGTTCAAGATACCGGATGGATTTATGCCGAAGGCGGGAGCAAAGGTTATGAGTCTTCAGGAGCCTTCCAAAAAGATGTCCAAATCCGACCCAAACCCGAAGGGCTACATCTCTATGTTAGACGAGCCTAACGTAATCGCGAAAAAGATAAAAAGCGCTGTTACGGACAGCGAAGGCGTTGTGGAATACCGCGAAGGCGACGAGACAAAGGCAGGGATAAACAACCTCATGACGATATACTCCGCCATGACGGGAAGTTCCATGGACTCCATCACGTCTGAGTTTTCAGGGCACGGCTATGGTGACTTCAAGAGCGCTGTTGCCGAAGCGGTGGTAGAACACATAAGGCCTATACGCGAAGAGTACGACAGGCTTTCGTCAGACAAGGCGTACCTTGAACAAATTTATAAAGCCGGCGCTGAAAAGGCTGAGGCAATAGCCTGGAAAACAGTTCGCACGGTTTACAAAAAAATAGGCTTTCTCGCCCGCTGATGCTACGGAAAGAGAGGTTCTTCAAAAATGAACAACATGGTATATTTATTTTATGCGTTTATCGTTTCCTTTGTTTTTTCTTTTGCGTCAACCCCGCTTGTTAAAAAGCTTGCCTTTAAGATAGGCGCCATTGACGTGCCGAAGGACAACAGGCGTATGCACAAAAAGCCCATACCGCGCCTTGGCGGTCTGGCTATTATAGCCGGGTTTCTTGTCGCCGTCATTTGTTTTAACGACGGCATAACAGTGCAGCTTTTGTCCACACTGTGCGGAGCGGCTATAATCGTTGTTATGGGAGTCATAGACGACTGCAAAAACCTTAACGCGAAGCTGAAGTTTGTCATTCAGATCATTGCTGCTCTTGTCGTGATATATTTCGGTGATATACGCATAAAGGTTTTTACCAACCCCAACATTTTCAGCAACAGCCTGTATGTTGTTCTGCCGGTATGGCTTTCGTATACCGTATCAGTCATATGGATAGTTTTCATAACAAACGCCGTCAATTTTATTGACGGGCTTGACGGGCTGGCGGCCGGCGTTTCTGCAATTATGAGCGTTTCACTCGTATTCATTGCGGCAAGGCTCGGCGAGTATGCAATAGCGCTGATTGGCATTTCGCTTATGGGCGGCTGCTTCGGATTTTTGCCGTTTAACTTTAATCCGGCAAAGATATTTATGGGCGATACGGGCTCCACGTTCCTCGGCTTCGCGCTCGCCACGCTTTCAATCCAGGGCGTGTTCAAAAGCTATGCTGTCATTTCGTTTGCGGTGCCTCTTCTCATTCTCGGTCTCCCGCTGTTTGATGCGGCGTTTGCCATGATAAGGCGCGTGCTGACCGGAAAAAGCCCTATGGTCGCCGACAGAGGTCATCTTCACCACAGGCTTATAGACATGGGTTTCAGCCAGAAACAAACTGTTTTTATACTGTACGCCATTAGCGGAGTGCTCGGAATAACAGCCGTGCTGCTTGCTGAAAACGGAACGCTCAGAGCTCTCATACTCGTTATATGCGTGCTGATACTTTTGCTCATAGGCAGTATGCTGGGAAAAGACGTCTATATTCACGACGCCGGCAGCGAGAAAGGAAATAACGATGAACAAAATTAAAATAATGGCTGTTTTCGGAACAAGACCGGAAGCGATAAAAATGGCTCCGCTTGTGCTTGAGCTAAAAAAACACGATGAGTTTGACATTGAGGTATGTGTAACGGCACAGCACAGACAGATGCTTGACCAAGTTCTTGAAATCTTCGGGATTAAGCCGGAATACGACCTCGACATAATGAAGGACCGTCAGACGCTGACAGGAATAACGAGCAGAGTCCTTGAGAGGCTCGATGACGTGCTGAAAAAATCTCAGCCCGACCTCGTGCTCGTGCACGGCGACACATCAACGAGCTTTGTTGCGGCGCTCGCTGCATTTTATAACCAAATCAAGGTAGGTCATGTCGAAGCAGGTCTGAGAACGTATGATAAATACTCGCCGTTTCCGGAGGAGATGAACAGATGCCTTACCGGCAGGATAGCCGATATGCATTTTTCACCCACGATAAAAAACAAAAACAACCTCCTGAGAGAGGCTGTGCCGGCAGAGCATATTTATATTACCGGCAACACGGTCATTGACGCGCTGAAAATTACAGTAAGAGACGACTATGTGTTTGAAAATGACGTGCTGCAATCAATTGATTTCAAAAACAAACGAGTTATTACGGTCACTGCTCACAGGCGAGAAAATCTGGGCAGGCCGCTTGAGAATATATGCGCGGCAATAAAGAACATTGTTACGTCAAACCCGGACGTTGAGGCGGTGTACCCGGTTCATTTAAACCCGGCTGTAAGAGAGGTTGCATTCTCCGTTTTGGGAGACGTGCCCGGCGTGCATCTCATCGATCCGCTCAGCGTGAACGAGCTTCATAACACTATGGCGAGAAGCTATTTAATAATGACAGATTCGGGCGGAATACAGGAGGAGGCTCCTGCGCTCGGAAAGCCGGTACTCGTTTTAAGGCGCGAAACGGAGCGCCCGGAGGCTGTTGAGGCAGGCACGGTTAAGATTGCCGGCACTGACAGGCAGACCATTGAGGACATGGCAAACGAGCTCCTTCACTCGGAGGAAGCCTATAACAAAATGGCACATTCCGCAAACCCGTACGGCGACGGCAACGCGTCGCTGAGGATTGCGAATGCGATAAAATACGAATTCGGCTTAACAGACGAGAGGCCGGAGGATTTCAGATAATAATTTCTTTGTAAAGGATGGTGAAAGTAATGGATGCAGGCAGTAGTAAGGGCATAAAACCTCCGTCTTGCACCGGCAAATTATCCGTTGCTTTCGCCGCGGCGCGCCGATTAAAATAAGACGTTTGGTTTTGCCTTGAAATGTTTTTGCAAAATGATTTTATGCCGGATTTTATACATACCCGGTGACAGACAGCAAAAAATACTTGTAACGGAGGCAACGAACGTGGAAAAGATTATCTTAGAACAGCTTGAAAAGAAAAACTACAAGAAAATCAGAGAAATTTTTGACTCAATGCAGGCGGCGGACGTCGCGGCGCTGCTTGAAGAAATGTTCGGAGAAAAGATTGAGGAAAAAGAGCTTGTTCTGCTGTTTCGTCTACTGCCAAAGGACCTTGCGGCAGACTGCTTCGCCTTTCTCGATTCCGACACGCAGTATCATCTCATATCGTGCTTTACAGACCGTGAGCTTCAGGAGGTGCTGGAGCAGACGTTCATAGATGACGCAGTCGACATGATTGAGGAAATGCCGGCCAATGTTGTCAGCAGACTGCTTAAAAATACCGACCCCGAATCAAGGGCGGCTATAAATGAAATACTTAAATATCCTAAAGACAGCGCCGGAAGCATAATGACAATCGAGTACATCGATTTGCTCAGAAATATGACGGTTGAGGACGCGTTCGCAAGAATACGCCGGACCGGTGTTGACAAGGAAACGATTTACACCTGTTACGTCAAGGACGAAAACAGGCACCTGATTGGGCTTGTAACAGTCAGGACTCTCCTCCTCGCCGACAAAACAGACATTATTGAAGACATAATGGAGACGAATATCATAAGCGTCAACACTCATGAGGACCGAGAGGTTGTTGCAGGCGTATTTGAAAAATACGATTTTCTCGCTCTGCCCGTCGTTGACGGTGATAACAGGCTTGTCGGGATAGTAACCATCGACGATGTTATCGACGTCATCTTAGAGGAGGGCACGGAGGATATCGAAAAGATGGCGGCTATCGTGCCTACCGACAAAACGTATATGAAAACAGGCGTTTTTGAGACATGGAAAAAAAGAATACCATGGCTGCTCCTGCTCATGATTTCATCTACGTTCACAGGCAAGATTATATCACACTATGAGGCTGCTCTTGCAAGCATGATGGTGCTTTCAACATTTATTCCGATGTTCATGGACACCGGCGGAAACGCAGGAGGCCAGTCGTCTGTTACGATTATAAGAAGCCTCTCTCTCGGTGATATCGAATTCAGGGATATATTAGCAGTTATCTGGAAAGAGGCGAGAGTCGCCGTAATCTGCGGCGTCACGCTCGCCGGCGCCAATTTCATAAAACTTCTGATTATTGACCGTGTTTCGGTTGAGATAGCAGGCGTTGTCTGCCTGACTCTTGTCATGACGGTTATATTTGCTAATATAGCGGGGTGCACACTCCCTATGCTTGCAAAAAAGGTAGGCTTTGACCCGGCGGTAATGGCAAGTCCTTTTATAACGACTATAGTCGACGCAATGTCGCTTATAATATACTTCAGGATAGCAAGTATGCTGCTTGGAATTTAAAATACCGAAAGGAATGATTATCATTGAAAAACTCAGAAAAAAAGATGGATAAGATAGTAGCACTCTGTAAGGGCAGAGGTTACATTTACCCGGGCAGCGAGATATACGGCGGCCTCGCTAACACATGGGACTACGGCCCGCTCGGCGTTGAGTTTAAAAACAACGTGAAAAAGGCGTGGTGGAAGAAGTTTGTCCAGGAATCAAAGTACAATGTCGGCATAGACTGCGCAATACTTATGAATCCAAAAACATGGGTTGCGTCCGGCCACGTAGGCGGATTTTCCGACCCGCTGATGGACTGTAAGGAATGTAAAGCAAGACACCGCGCCGACAAGCTCATTGAGGACTATGCGTTCAGCAAGGGTGAAAGCATAACCGTTGACGGCTGGAGCAACGAAAAAATGATGGAATACATTAAAGAACACAACATCGTATGTCCGCAGTGCGGAAAACAGAATTTCACAGACATAAGGGAATTTAACCTCATGTTCAAGACTTTCCAGGGCGTGACAGAGGATTCAACCTCAACAGTATACCTCCGTCCGGAAACAGCGCAGGGAATTTTCGTAAACTTCAAGAATGTTCAGAGAACGTCAAGGAAAAAGGTTCCTTTCGGTATAGGTCAGATAGGTAAATCGTTTCGAAACGAAATTACTCCGGGTAACTTTACGTTCAGGACAAGGGAATTTGAGCAGATGGAGCTTGAATTTTTCTGCGAACCGGGCACAGACCTTGAATGGTTTGCACATTGGAAGCAGTATTGTATGAATTTCCTTTTAAGCCTTGGGATAAAGGAGGAGAATGTGCGCTTCCGCGACCACTCTCCTGAGGAGCTGTCACACTACTCAAACGCTACAACAGATATAGAGTTTGTTTTCCCGTTCGGCTGGGGTGAGCTTTGGGGCATTGCGGACAGGACCGATTTTGACCTCAAACAGCACCAGGAATACTCCGGAGAGAGCATGGAATACATTGATCCGACAGACACAAACAAAAGGTATATCCCTTACGTTATTGAGCCGTCGCTCGGCGCCGACAGGGTAGCGCTTGCGTTTCTTGTTGAAGCTTATGACGAAGAAGAAATAGGCGAAAACGATACAAGAGTGGTAATGCATCTGCACCCGGTTCTCGCACCCGTTAAGGCAGCTGTTCTGCCTCTTGCAAAAAAACTTGGCGAACAGGCCGGCGCTGTTTATGAGATGCTCTCAAAAAAATACAACTGCGAATACGACGATGCCGGCTCAATCGGCAAACGCTACCGCAGGCAGGATGAGATAGGTACTCCCGTATGTATCACATACGACTTTGACTCGCTTGAAGACGGCTGCGTAACAGTTCGTGACCGTGACACAATGGAGCAGAAGAGAATAAAAATAGACGAGCTTGAATCGTTTATGGACAGCATGCTCGAGTTTTAATTATTAAATTTTTGTTAACTCACTTGACAAAATGAAAATCTTGATGTATCATATTGCTAAAATAAGGGATTAGTAAGGAGTTGATTTTAATGAACAATAAAAAAGTTTTAGCAATAAGTGCTGTTGCACTGTGCACTGTTTCTATAGCGATAGGAGCTCTTGCAAACGAGCTTATAAGAAAGGTTGAAGCTGAGCTTAGGCCCGACTTTACGATAACTGTCGACGGAGTTCAGCAGGTTTTTAAAAATGCGGACGGTGATGTCGTATACCCGATGCTTTATGACGGGACAACTTATCTTCCTGTAAGAGCCATAGGCGAGCTTATGGGAAAAACAGTATACTGGTACGAGGGTGAAAAGAGAATAGACTTAAAGAGCGAGGCGTCTACCGTTACCGATGCAGACGTTATAGTACCGGCTTCGCCGGCACCTACTGCAACACAGGCTCCTGCAGCGACACAGGCTCCTGCAGCGACACAGGCTCCGGTAGCTACGGGAATAACGGTTGAGCAGGCTAAAGAGATAGCTCTTAACAGAGCGGGCTTCACTGCTGCCGATGTGAACTTTATTAAGCAAGAGAAAGATTATGAGCGCGGCGTGCTTGAATATGAAATTGAGTTCTACAAGGACGGAGTTGAATACTCAGCAGAGATTCGCGCTTCAGACGGAGCGATTCTGTCGTGGGAAGTTGACAGAGACAGATAATCGGCATAATATACAAAGAGGACT
>CALXSX010000115.1 GCA_944391265.1 uncultured Clostridia bacterium
CAATGGAGTTGATACCCTTTTCCGCCTCCTCTGTGTCAGGGAAGCTGTAAATTTCAACGCCGGGCCCGGCATTGTCCGCTATTAAACGGGCGTTGTCTCCAACCGTCACAAGAACATCGGCGCTGCCGCCTGCAGCGCTGCCGAGCGACGAATGAAGCTCTGCCGAAAAGTTTCCGAGCTCAAGTATATCACCAAGCACTGCAACACGCCGCATATCTTTGTTTTTGCCGAGCACTTCGAGTGCCGCCCTGACGGAACTAGGCGCAGAATTATAGCAGTCATTTATTATCTTTATACCGTCCGATTCAGTAATCTCCATCCTCATTGAAGTTATTCCCGCTTCACTGAGCGCGTCGGCCGCTGACTGCGGCGAAACTCCGCACAGCTTTCCTGCGGCAAACGCAGCCAGAGCATTGTAGATATTGTGCACTCCGGGGACGCTTAGTCTAACTCTCTGTTTTTTTTCATCGCTTATCACGGTGAACTCTGTTCCGTCAAGCCCAAAATCTGTAATATCTTCTGCTATTATATCGCAGTCCCTGTTTTCTATGCCGTAAAGTACGGTCCGGAAATTTCCCGGTTTTCCGATATTTTTCAGATATGGGTCGTCTCCGTTTGCTATAACCGTATTTTTGTCATTAAGATATTTAAGGCCCTCCGTTTTGGCTCTGAAAATATTGTCCTGGGAGCCGAGCTTTTCTATATGGCTCATTCCTATATTGGTCATAATAATCACATCAGGTCTTACTATGTCGCAGAGCCTGTCAATCTCACCAAAGCCGCTCATTCCGAGCTCCAGCACGGCAGCATCATATGAATTGTCAAGCTTTGTTATCATTATCGGAACGCCAAGCTCATTGTTATAGTTTTTCTCCGTTTTCAGGACGCGGAACTTTTTACTCATTACAGCCGCAGTCATATCACGCGTTGTCGTCTTTCCTACGCTTCCAATCACGGACACTGTCAAAACAGGATGCTTTGCCTTGTAATACTTTGCAATATCTCCAAAAGCCCTTACCGTATCAGCAACTCTTATGTAGTTTTTGCCTTCCTCAGGAGGAGTGTCTTGTTGTGTAAGTGAAAACGAAGCCGATGATATAAAATCATGACCGTCAAAATGCTCACCCTTTATCGGCACGAAAAGCGATGATTCCGACAGGCTCCTGCTGTCGGACGATATGTCGTTAATCACGGCGTTCTCATTGCCGCAGATAAGTCTGCCCCCTGTTGCCTTTAATATCTCTGCTACTGTTAATGGCTGCAATCGGACTTCTCCCCTTCATACATATTTATCTGATAAAACGCACATATTCAGGCCGCGCTAAAGGTGCAGCCTGAATATATCAGCCTTGTATATTATCACTGTTACTCGGCAGAGGAATTAAGGTGCTTAAACACTTCTACCCTCTCGTCAAAATCAAACTTTTCCCTGCCGATTATCTGGTACGTCTCCTGACCTTTGCCGGCAAGTATTATGACATCGTTTTCCTTTGCGTTGTCAAGCGCATACGCTATCGCCTCGCGCCGGTCGGGAATAACTACGTATTTACCATCAGTTTTCTTTATACCCTCTTCAATCATTTCTATTATTTTAATCGGATCCTCCGTTCTCGGATTATCTGACGTTATTATTGAAAAATCGGACAGCCGTCCTGCAATCTCGCCCATAAGCGGACGCTTCGTGCTGTCGCGGTCTCCGCCGCAGCCGAACAGCGTTATCACGCGTCCCTCAGTGAATGCCTTCATAGCGCTTATGATGTTTTCAAGGCCATCAGGTGTGTGAGCGTAGTCGATTATGACAGTATAATTTGTCTCAGTAGGCACTACCTCAACTCTGCCTAAGACTCCGACTGCCGCGCTAAGTCCCTTAGATATAGTTTCCATATCAATTCCAAGCTGCAGGCAAGCGCATATGGCGCTAAGTGCATTATAAACGCTGAATGTTCCGGGAATGCTTAAAAACATCTTGTAGCAGGCACCCTTGTACAAAGCATTGAAGCTAACTCCGCGCGGACTTATATTTATATCGTCTGCCTTTACGTCACAGTCAGTATTTATGCCATACGTTATAACATTGCTGCAGCCGTGCATTTCAAGAATTTTCCGGCCCCACTCGTCATCTATATTGACAGCTCCGGCATCGCACATATCAAATAGCTTCGCTTTCGCGTGCATATAATTTTCCATAGTATGATGGAAATCAAGATGATCACGCGTCAAATTCGTAAAGACGCCAACGTCAAACCTGCAGCCTCTGACACGGCTGAGCTCCAGAGCGTGGCTCGACACCTCCATTATTACATACTCAGCTCCGCTGTCATTCATCTCAGAAAATATTTTCTGAAGCTCCAGAGAATTGGGCGTCGTCGGCGTATTGCTTTTCGTAAGGAGCACCTTATCACCGATAATATTCTGATTGGTACCGATTATGCCCACCTGATACCCGCGCTGTTCAAGAATGTTTTTTATCAGGTATGTAACGGTGGTTTTGCCGTTTGTGCCGGTAACGCCGACAAGCTTGAATTTTTTTGACGGATGTCCGTAGAATTCGCACGCCATATCAGCAAGCGTTTCTCTCGTATTCTCCACATAGCACACCGGAACACCCACATCTACCGCATCGCTTGCAACTATCAGCGCGGCACCATTTTCCGCGGCTTTTGAGACATACGCATGGCCGTCAGTCTCAAAGCCCTTAATGCATACGAACGCATACCCCGGCTCAACCTTTCTCGAATCGTAAGCGATCCCCTTTATATCAACATCGGGCAGTGAATCATCCCACTGCTTCCCGAGCAAACGACTCGCCAACATACTGTAAATCCCCTTTCAAGCGGGAGATGAAGTCCCGTAAAATTTTTAATCACTTGCCGAGTGCCGGAATTCGACTCCGATAACAGTTGCCGGAGGAACCTCTGTTCCCGGTTCCATGCTTTGCTTAACCGCGTACGCGCCGCCTGTCGAATTTTGGCCGGCACCTATCGTTTCAAAATTTAGTCCTCGGGCATTTAGTATATCGCGGCAATCGGATATGCTGCACCCCTCAAGATCAGGCACCGTAACAAGCTTAGCGTCAGCCTGCTCTTCGGTATAAAGCAAAACTATAGAATTTTTGGCAAGCTGAATACCGGGCTTAGGAAGCTGATCCGTAACCGTATCGCCGTCGCCGGAAACCTTAACGCTGAATCCCTGTGCCTTGAGATCTTCTTTTGCGTCATCAATGTTAAGATCGCGCACGTCGTTTACCGACACCTTCTGCACGGCATCATCATCGGTTTCGTACTGTCTCTCAACTCCGAGGTACTCAAGCGTATCCTCTATTACAGACCCCGCCACCGGAGCAGCTATTGTTCCGCCGAATTTATTTGCGACCTGCGGCTCGTCAAGCATAATCAAAACAACGACCTGAGGATCATCTGCCGGTGCAAACCCGACAAATGAAGCTATTCTCTTTGTGCCGCTTCTGTCGCCCTTCTGCGATGTTCCTGTTTTACCGCCTATCCTGTATCCGCTTATGTATGCGTTTTTACCTGTTCCGTCAGGAGCGCTTACAACCTGCTCAAGTATTTCTCTCATCGTCTTTGAGGTTTGCTCAGATATTACCTTATTTACAACCTCCGGCTGATAGCTTTTTATAACGCCGCTGTCGTCCCTTATTTCCCTTACAATCTGTGGCTTAAGAAGGCTTCCTCCGTTCACAACAGCGGATACAGCCGTTATAAGCTGTATCGGAGTTACGTTGAATCCCTGACCGAATGAGCTTGTCGCCACATCCGTATCGCTAAGCTTATCCTTTTTGTAATAAATGCTGTTAGACTCGCCCACAAGCTCTATACCTGTTTTTCTTGTTAGTCCGAACGCTTCAAAGTATTCCTGAAACTTATCAGAACCGAGCTTTAGTCCCGTCTCCATGAACACAACGTTGCAGGAATGCTTTACACCCTCAAAAAAAGTCTGCGCGCCGTGTCCCGACGTTACGTGACAGTGGATATTAAAGTTGCCAAGCTTTTTCACACCGTTGCAGACAAAAGGAGTATCAAGGTTTACAACATTTTCCTCCAAAGCCGCCGCGGCTGTAATTATCTTAAATGTGGATCCCGGCTCATACGCATCGGATACAGCCTTGTTTCTCCACATCTTATTTCTTATTACGGACTCCCTCTCATCCTCCAGCTCCTGAAGCTGTTCCTCGGACATCGCAGAGAGATCAATTGTTACAGATTCCTGTTCCCCGTCGTCCTCAGACGGCTGAGTCTTAAACACATCTTCAGTACCGCTGAAAAGCTTTTCCTGATCCTGTTCAGTAAGGTTAACTCCAAGTATATCCGAATAATACTCAAAATCAACACTGTACTTTTCAAACCTGCTTATGTCATACGGCTCATTTGAGTCAAAGTCAGGCTTAGTCGCCATAGCGAGTATTTCACCGGTTTTCGGATTCATCACTATGCCGGCAGCCCCCTCTTTTAGCTGACTGTCCTGAACTGCAGTTTCAAGCGCGTTCTCAAGATAATGCTGAATTGTCTCATCAATGGTAAGAACAACATCTGCGCCCTTCTGTGCGTAATTATACGCTTCATACTGCTGATCGTCAAGTGTTGTACCTGACGCATTCTGAGCCGTAAGCACGCTTCCTGCCTTACCGGTAAGCTCGTCGTCAAACGTGAGCTCAATTCCCTGCAGTCCGTTGTTGTCATAGCCGGTAAAACCAAGAACATGTGGGGCAACATTGTATGAATAATATCTCTTTGAATCCTCCTCAAATGTTATCGGCTTGAATATCTCCGCCATATCCTTGTCAACATCCGAATTTTTGAAATTTTGAACCTGCTCTGTTTCTTCTATGGTCAGTCTCTTTTTTATAACCTGATACCTGTTTTCCTTCGTCAGAAGTTCAAATATCCTGTCATAGTCCAAATCAAGTATCACGGAAAGCCTTTCTGCGATGATTTTGGCTTCCCTGTTCGGATCCTCGCCCTCCGCCGGATTCTTATCAATATCCTGCGGATTGCATATCAGCGTATTTACGGTTGCGCTCTCAGCAAGCGCCTTTCCATTTCTGTCATATATTGTACCCCTTGAAGCTATAACGCTTGTCGCACCCGTCTGCTGGCGTTCGACAGCACTTTTCATCTCCTGACCTCTTACGATTTGCCAGTACGCCACCCTCAAAATGAGCACAAGCAGCGCTGCCACAAGCGCCAAAAATAAGAGCCTTGCTCTTTTTTTCATAACAGTAAGCGGTAAAATTTTAAACACCCCTCGCTATATGTATCAAATCTTGTCCTTAATATTTTCCTCCCACTGACTTATTCTATGCTGAAAAACTCCAAAATATTCTTTTTAATGCTGTCCAGCGTGTCCATCAGTTCATTTTTTGCACCTTCAACGTCCCCGGCTGTCACCTCAGACACATCGTCCTTGTCAACATTAACGTAAACTATCTGATAGCTTTCCGGACGCTGCATTCCAAGCCTTGTCGTAGCTATTTTTTCGACCTCATCCAGATCGACACTTCTCTCCATTTCAAACACCTTTTGGCTCGTGTACGCCCGCGCCTCCGCAAGATCCTGGCTGAGGCTCTTTATCTCACCGGCAGTCTCGTTTGCAATAACAAATTTAGACACCATAAACGCCGCTGATACTGCTATTGCCGCCGTATATAAAATTCTTAGAAAAGTAACTCTTCTCCGAATCATATCCTTATTGTCCTTTACAGTTTTTGTTTGCTTCATAACCGGTCTTATCGGCTTTGTGACGACTTCTTTTTTATACGCAAGATTTCCGTTAACCATCTGAACGTTACCAACTTTCTGAATTATAGCTTCTCAATAACTCTTAGCTTTGCACTTTTTGCTCTCGGATTTCTGTCTGTCTCCTCCTGCGACGGCAGGATTGGTTTTTTATTTACAAGCCTTGCGCTGCTTTTATGGCCGCATACGCATACCGGGAAATCCTTAGGACAAATGCAATCGGTGCAAAATTCTCTGAATGTGTTTTTCACTATCCTGTCTTCAAGCGAATGAAATGTTATAACTGCAAATTTTCCTCCGCTTCTTATGCGTCCGGCAAAGTCTCTCAAGGCCCCTTCGAGTATTCTGAGCTCTCCGTTTACCTCGATTCTGATTGCCTGAAAAATACGCTTTGCCGGGTGCCCGCCACCTGCCGCCGCCTTTGGAACGGCTCTTTTTACAAGCTCGCTAAGCTGCCCGGTTGTGGCAATTTCTTTGGTCTTTCTTTCCTCGCATATGAATTCGGCAATGCGCTTTGACCACTTTTCTTCTCCGTATTCATAAAATATTTTTATAAGGTGCTGCTTGTCATACGTGTTTATAACGTCGTATGCCGTAAGAGCACCTCTCGTGTCCATTCTCATATCAAGGCGGGCATCATGCATATAGCTGAACCCTCGTTCAGGCTCGTCGAGCTGATGTGAGCTCACGCCAAGATCAAGAACAGCCCCGTCTATAAAATCAACAGAAAGGCTGTCAAGAACGCTGCTGACGTCACTGAAATTACTTCTGACAGGAATAAACCGCTCCCCGAAGCCTGAAAGCCTTTTCGTCGCAGCCTCTATGGCGTCACCGTCGCGGTCAATGCCTATTACGCGGCAAGTGCCGTTGGAGGACAGTATAGCTTCGCTATGACCTCCGCCCCCAAGCGTGCCGTCTACATATATTCCGTTTTCCCTGACATCAAGCAGTTTCACTGCCTCCTTAAGCAGAACAGAAATATGCGAAAACTCCACACCGGCACCTCCGAAATCAAATGTTAAGTCCGAACTTTTCAATACCCTCAAGGATTATATCCTGCGAAAGCTGTGAATTGTAAGCAGTCCACTCGTCCTTATCCCATATCTCAAGCCTTGTGTTTGCGCCGGTCAGAATAACATCTTTTTTAAGGCCGGCAAACTCACACAGCCTCTTTCCTACAGAAATTCTTCCCTGCTTGTCTATATCGCAGCAGACAGCTCTGCCAAAAAATATTCTGACAAAAGCGGCTGCGTTTCTGTCGTATGTAACGGGAAGCGCCCTCATCTTTTCCGCAAGGCTTTCCCACTCTGACTCTGTGTAGAGGTTAAGACACTTATCCGCAGGAGACGGAGTGATAAAAACAGATACGCCTAATTTTTCACGCACCTTAGCAGGAAGGATTATCCTTCCGCGTTCGTCAAGCTGCCTTTCATATTCGTCAACAAAATAAACGCTCATTATCACTCTCACCTCCTTAAAAATATCCCCAACCACAAATGAAGTAAAACATATCGGGCATCAAATCCACCCATTTGCTCCCATTTACTCCACATTGATTATATTCTACTCCATTTTTATAAAAAAGGCAAGATGTTTTTTAAAAATTTTTTTCAATCAGGTTATTTTTTTGTGATTGTGTTGTAAATCATGTAAAAATATTGTATAATTGTTATCATGAAGTTTACAATATTTATGGAAATTATTTCGTGAAAAACACAATATGTAGTGTATGTTTCTATTGTATCACATGTTTGTTAATTTGTGAAGTCTTTTTTTAAATTTTCTTTTCAGAACTGTTACAATATTTTTCACATATAATTTTCATTTTTAGGAGGTTTTAACAAATGGATATTATCCATGAAAAATTAAAGGAAGAATTTTCTCTAAAGGACTATCAAATTGAAAATGTCATATCCTTGATTGACGGGGGAAATACTATACCATTTATAGCAAGATACCGAAAAGAAATGACAGGTGAAATGACCGATGTGCAGCTGCGCGAATTTGAGCAGCGGTTAGCCTACCTGCGCGGTATGGAAAATAAAAAAGCTGAGATTAAACGACTGATTGAGGAGCAGGAGAAACTCACTGATGAAATATCAAGGAGCATAGACGCTGCATTAACT
>CALXSX010000116.1 GCA_944391265.1 uncultured Clostridia bacterium
GTAGCGCCTATCGGCACAGACAAGGACGGAAACAGCTATAACATAAACGCCGACACGGTAGCCTCGGCGGTAGCGGCGGCAGTCCGTGCGGAAAAGCTTATACTTTTGACCGATGTAGAAGGCGTTAAGGACGCCGAAGGTAATATAGTATACGAGGCAAACAAGGAAGAGATTCTTGAAATGATTGACAACGGAGTTATAAACGGCGGCATGATACCGAAGGTTCTCGGCTGCATAGACGCAATAGATTCCGGAGTTACGGGCGTTCATATAATCGACGGACGTATTCCGCACTGCTTGCTCCTTGAGATATTCACAAAATCGGGTATCGGCACACTTATCAAGGGCGATAATTATTGATAACGAAAGGAATTGAATTACATGAGAATGTCAAAGCTGCTTATGCCGACTCTTAGAGAGGTTCCGGCAGAGGCTGAGATAGTAAGCCACCAGCTCATGCTTCGCGCGGGAATGATAAGACGTCTCGCAGCAGGTATTTATTCGTATCTGCCGCTTGGGCTTCGCACACTTAAAAAGGTGGAGCAGATAGTAAGAGAGGAAATGGACAAGGCCGGAGCCCTTGAGCTTCTCATGCCGGCGCTGCTTCCGGCGGAAAGCTATCAGGCGTCAGGGAGATGGGAGGTTTTCGGCGATAATATGTTCAAGCTCCGCGACAGAAACGGCAGAGATTTCTGCCTTGGTCCTACGCATGAGGAGCTTTTTACCGAAACCGTATTAAACGAGGTTCACTCGTATAAGGAATATCCTTTGACGCTTTACCAGATACAGACAAAATACCGTGACGAGGGCAGACCGAGATTCGGTCTTATGCGCGGCAGAGAGTTTGTTATGAAGGACGCGTACAGCTTTGACCTCACGAAAGAGGGACTCGACAAATCGTACAAAGCGATGTATGATGCGTACTGCAGGATATTTACACGCCTGGGGCTTGATTACACAATAGTAGACGCTGATTCCGGAGCTATGGGCGGCAGCGGCAGTCAGGAGTTCATGGTGAAATCACCTGTCGGCGAGGACGGTATTGCATACTGTGATGCCTGCGGCTATGCGGCAAACTATGAGAAGGCTGAGTGCGTGGTATCGGAAAAAGAGTTCCCGGAGGGCGACTTCCAGTTAGAGAAGATATATACGCCGAACGTGCATACGATTGAGGAGCTGACCGAATTTCTCGGCACCGAGCCTCACGTGTTCGCAAAAACTATAATTTACAAGGCTGACGATAAATACGTCGCTGTTATGGTCAGAGGCGACCGCGAGATAAACGAGGTAAAGCTCAAGAACCTGCTGGGCTGCACTGAAGATCCGGAGCTTGCGCCGCCGGCAGCTGTAAGGGAGATAACAAATGCAGAGGTCGGATTTGCCGGCCCGATAGGTATAGGCATACCTGTGTACGCCGATAAGGAAGTTACGTTTATGAAAAATTTCGCAGTCGGTGCAAACGAGACAGATTATCATTTCAAAAATGTTAATATAGGCAGGGACTTTGAGCCGGACGTTGTAGCTGACCTCAGAGTAATAGAGACGGGCGATGCGTGCCCGCACTGCGGAAAGCCCATAAAGACGGCACAGGGCATAGAGGTTGGGCATATATTCAAGCTCGGCACAAAGTATTCTGACGCTTTAGGCCTTAAATCACTTGATGAAAACGGAAATACGGTAAGCGTTATAATGGGCTGCTACGGCATAGGCGTAACAAGGTGCATTTCAGCGGCAATTGAGCAAAACCACGATGAAAACGGTATTATCTGGCCGTACTCCATCGCACCGTATCACGTATGTGTTGTCCCTGTAAACCACAAGGACGAGCAGCAGGTGAGCGAGGCTGAGAGAATATATGATGAGCTCCTGTTAAACGGTGTTGAGGTGCTCATTGACGACCGTCCGGAGCGCGCAGGCGTTAAGTTCAAGGACTGTGACCTTATCGGTATCCCGGTAAGGATAGTAGTAGGTAAGAAAATAGGTGAGGGCATAGTTGAGTTCAAGGAGAGAACAAAATCCGAGCCGGAGCTTATGAGCGTGGAGGAAGCGGTTGAAAAAGTCATTAGTATGGGTAAATAAAAACTTAAAAATGCAACGGGACAGTAAAAAACTCGGTTTTTTACTGTCTCGTTTTTGTTTGGTTATTTTTTTATTCTTATAATTCTTGGAATAACGAGCACCGTCGCAGAAACAGCGATTAGCTTTATCCAGAGCAGTGCGTCAAGCGGCACGACGTTAAACAGCACTCCGCTTACCGTCACTATGAATATCTGAAGAAGTGCTGTTGCGGCAATTGTAAGAAACAGCTTGCCGTTTTGCTTAGAGAACAGCTTGTTTTCTACGCAGTTAAGAGAGTTGAACAGCTGGAACATAACAAACAAAGTAAACACCACAGTCGGCATTTTTTCGCTTCCTGCTCCGAGAAAATCAGTGAACTGCTGGAGCATAATAATAAGCGTAATATACACTCCGCTTACAAGTATCGCCTTTCCGATGCTTTTTGTAAGAATGCTGTCCGTTCTACCGGACGGCTTATTTGCCATAAGGTCTTTATCAGTCGGCAAAAGCCCGAGTATCAGCGCCGGCGGCCCGTCCATGATTATGTTTATCCAAAGAAGCTGCAGCGGCGTGAACGGTGTTCCGAAGCCGAGAATAACGGATATGAGTACGATTGCAACTGACGACAGGTTTGCCGTGAGCTGAAACTTTATGAATCTGCGGAAGCTTTCAAATATTTCACGCCCCATTCTGACTGCCGTGGAGATAGTTGAAAAGCTGTCGTCCAAGAGCACTATGTCAGCCGCTTCCTTTGAAACCTCGGTACCTGTTATGCCCATTGCGATACCGACATCAGCAGATTTTATTGCAGGCGCATCGTTTATTCCGTCGCCTGTTACTGCCACAGCCTTGCCGAGGGATTTAAGCATATTTACTATACGGAGCTTTGTTGCCGGCGTGCTCCTCGCTATAACGAGTATATCGTCTATTTTGCTTCTCAGCTCATCATCAGACATTTTTTCTATATCCGACGCCATGAATGCCCGGTCTCTGCTCATGTCCGGGGTAAGCTCGGACGCTATCGCAAAGGCGGTGTTCAGGCTGTCGCCCGTAAGTATCTTGATATCTATTCCTGCGCTTCTGCATACTTTTACAGCGTCGTATACCTCACGTCTTATAGGGTCTGATATGCTCGCAAATCCGTCAAAAACATAGCCTGACAAACCTTCGTCATAGTCTGCTGTCGATTTGTGAGCAAATGCTATAACGCGCTGTGCCTTGAGCTGAGACGCGGCTATGGCATCGTTTGTTTTTGTAATATCATCCGCCGTCATGGAGCAAGCCTCCATTATTTTTTCCGGGCTTCCTTTGATGTACGAGGTGTAGCCGGCTGCCGTTTTTACTATTGTCTGCATCTGCTTTTTTTCAGAGCTGAACGGGAACACCTTTGCCACATCGGATGCATCTCTAACTGAGTACGGGTCAGTACCCTGTTCTGCACAGTAGGTTAGCAGAGCACTTTCCGTAGGATTGCCGGTAAAGTTTCCGCTCCGATCCTTTTCCGCTGTAGAGTTTACACAGATATTTCTGACAATATCGTCTTCCGACCCGAGTCTGAAAAAGTCCGTAACCGTCATTTTGTTCTCTGTCAGCGTTCCTGTCTTGTCGGTGCATATGACGTTTACTGAGCCTATTGTCTCGCATGCGGTCATTTTTTTCACAAGAGCATTTTTCTTAGACATTCTGATTACGTTCATTGCAAGCGTTACCGCAGCTATAGTCGGAAGTCCTTCCGGCACTGAGGCAACAAGAAGTGCTACTGATGAAATCAGCGCGGAGGATACGCTTTCAAATGTAACTGTGCTGGCGATCACCATCCGTATCACCTCAAAAGCGAATATGAACGCTGCCGCTGCCCCTCCGAATACGGCTATCGTTTTTCCCAGTCCTGCGAGCTTTTCCTGGATGGGAGCTTCAGATTTCTTGCTCGATGATATTGCGCCTGCTATTTTGCCGAACTCGGAGTTGTTTCCAACACCCGTCACTATCGCCTCGCCGAAGCCGCAGGTGACAAAGCAGCCGGAGTATACCATGTTTCTTCTTTCCGCAATAGGCGTGTTTTCCGGAAGAGGCTTGTTGCTTTTCTCCTCAGGTGTGCTTTCTCCCGTTAGCGGAGCCTCGTCGCACATGAAATCACTGCATTTGATTATTCGGCCGTCGGCGGCAATCTTATCGCCTGTGCCGAGAATAAGTATGTCCCCGACTACAACCTCTGACGGAACTATGGACGCGGAATATCCGTTTCTTTTTACGGTGACCTTTCCGCTGTTTTGCAGGCGTTCAAGCGCTTCAAATGCCTTTGCACTCCTGTTTTCCATAAACACCGTGATAGCGGTAGAGATGACTATGGCGAGCAGTATTCCGATAGCCTCTGAAAATTCCGTGTGTTTCCCGGACATAAGTCTGACTATGTTTATAGCAAACGTGAGCAGTGCGGCGATTATGAGCATAATCGTCATCGGCTCGCTTAGTGCTTTCAGTATTTTTGTAAAAATGGATTCAGGCTTTTCCTTATCAAAAGTGTTTTCCCCGTATTTTGCGCGGTTTATCTCGACCTGCTCATCAGTAAGTCCGTTTTCTGCATCTGAATGAAATTCCCTGATAAGTTCATCATAATTTTTTGTGTGTGCCATTTAAATTTATCGCTCCCTTTCTTCACGTAAAATTATTTTACCCGATCCAGGTAAAATATTGCATATTGGAGCGGAAAATAAAAAATCCGCCCTCGGCGCTTTTGCCGAAGCCGGAAAAAAAGACCCGAGCACAGCAAAAAAACGTCGTACATGAGTCTTGCTATTTAAGGCAAACCAGACCCGATTCGAGCCATGTTGTTGATTTGCCGCATATTTCATAATATGCCAACTACTCCCCCATGGATTACAGATGTATTATACGATACAATCGCAAAAAAGTCAATAGTTTTTTTAAATAAATTTTTTCTTACAAAAAAGCACGAAGCAAAACGAGGCTTTGCACACGTGCTTTATACGGTTTATTTTAAAATGCTCTTTACCTTTTCATACACAGCTTCATGAATATCTTCGGCGCTTAGAATTTTGCCGCCTTTTACGCAGCTTATCTCGTCCCAGCCGCAAATTGCCGATATTTCCTTGGCATTATTGTAGCTTTTTGTAAGATAGTCTAAGCTTTTTTCATGAATGTCCTTTTCATCTTTGCCGTTAATTTTGTTTTTCCTGCCCTCCATCAGTATTTTTCCATATTTTACCGGCATATCGAGAAATACGGTGATGTCCGGCTTGGGAAGTCCGAGCTTTGAGTATTCAAGGTCTGTTGCCCAGTCAAGAAACCGTTTTTTGTCGCTCTTGTCATTTATTTTTCCCGCCTGATGAATGAGATTTGACGTTACGTATCTGTCGGCTATTATGACAAAGCCTGCGTCATAGTCCTTTTTCCAGTCCTTTCTAAACGTGGAAAAACGATCAGCTGCAAAAAGCATTGATGCCGCGTAAGCGTTTACATCCTCAGGATTTGTACCGTAATCTCCGTTCAGGTATTCCTTTACCAGAACCGAGGACGGCTTGTCATACGCCGGAAATGAAACGAGACGCACAGGTATGTTTTCCTTTTCAAGTCGCTTCTTCAGAAGCTGTGACTGTGTTTCTTTGCCGCTTGCATCTACGCCGTCTATAGCTATGAGTATTCCCATTTTAATCCCTCTGTCTTGTTATTCCTGCTTGTATTTCCTGCCGTGGACCAAAACCGTTATGGCAAACTTGGGAAGAGCAAGCATTCTCTTTGCCCGCCATGGCTCTTTCATAAGCCTGTAAAACCACTCAAGCCCGTGATTGCAGTAAAATTCCGGCGCTCTTTCAACGGTGCCGGCGAATACGTCAAGGCTTCCGCCGACGCCCATAGCGGCTTTCACGTTCAGCTTCCTGGAATTATCATCTATCCATTTCTCCTGCTTGGGCGCACCAAGGCACACGAAAAGCAGATCTGCTCCGCTTTCGTTTATCTGAGCTACTATACTGTCTGTTTCCTCAGGCTTGAAATAGCCGTTCCTTGTGCCGGCAATAGTTACACCGTAAGTGTCTTTTATTTTCTCAGCCGCTTTTTCGGCAACGCCGGGTTTGCCGCCGAACAAAAACAGCTTGTGCTCAGTGTCGGCAATCTTTTTGAGGAGCTTGCAGGCTATGTCATAGCCTGCGGCACGCTCCGGTACCGGGTTTTTGAGTATATCCGACGCTTTTACAACACCGATTCCGTCAGCTGTGAGCAGCTCGGCTCTGTTGAGCAGCTCAAGAAAATCGCTGTCCTGATAGCCCAGCATGATTATCTCACTGTTTGGCGTGTATATCTTCGCGCACTTGTCTCCTGAAAGAAATGTAAGTATTTTTTCGACTGCATCGTCAATACCTACCTTATCTACCTTGACACCTAAAATATTGACTTTATCCAAAACAAAACTCCTTTTTATCTTTTATCAATCGGCTTGTACTGTCTTGGCTTTGAAATTGACTTGTAAGCCGGGCGGATAATTTTCCTGTTCGCGTGCACTTCTTCGAGCCTGTGGGCACACCAGCCGGGTATTCTTGCTATTGCAAAAAGCGGCGTGTACAGTTCGGGCGGAATGTGCAGCATTTTATAAACAAAGCCTGAATACAAATCGACGTTTGCGCACATTACCTTGTCGAGCTTTCTCACTTTGGCAAAAACGGGAGGTGTAAGCTCTTCAATAAGCTCATAGAGCTGAAATTCCTTCTTAAAGCTCTCGTCCTTGTCTGCAAGTTTTTTCGCTCTTTTCTTTATCAGAACGCAACGCGGGTCTGACAATGTATATATGGCGTGCCCCATACCGTACACGAGACCGGATTTGTCATACGCTTCCTTTTTAATAATTTTTTCGATGTACGCCGCAACCTCGTCCTTATCGGCCCAGTCGCTGACGTTGGCTTTTATATCCTCCATCATACCCATAACCTTTGCGTTTGCTCCGCCGTGCTTAGGGCCTTTCAGCGAGCCTATGGCTGCGGAAATAGCTGAGTATGTATCTGTGTCGGTAGACGAAACAACGTGTACTGTGAAGGCTGAGTTGTTTCCGCCGCCGTGTTCAGCCTGAACAACGAGCAGTGTGTCAAGAAGCTCCGCTTCC
>CALXSX010000117.1 GCA_944391265.1 uncultured Clostridia bacterium
AAATATGGAATCAACGATGTTGTAAAGTGCCTGAACAAGCATCGAAATCATCATTGGCAGCGACATAGTTGTAACAAGCTTGCTTATTGGCATTGTTCCCATTTTATTTTCTTTTAATGTTTCTATCATAAAAAAGTATAATACAACCAACGCATTAAGGCTGTATAATTCCCCTTTCCTCCCGGCAAATTATCACTCATAAAAAGACTCTTAAATTCATTAACACGGATCTAAGAGACTTTTTATTTTATTGTAAATTTTAAGAACGTGCAACCCCGGAAGCTATGGCTGCTTCCGCAACAGCCTTTGCTACGTGGTCTACTATGCGCTTGTCAAAAACATCGGCTATGATATTTTCATCGTTTAACTCATCATCTGTGATTATCCCGGCAATTGCTTCAGCCGCGGCTATCTTCATATCCTCGTTTATGTCACTTGCACGAACAGCCAGAGCTCCCTTGAATATTCCCGGGAATGCGAGCACATTGTTAATTTGATTTGGATAATCAGAGCGTCCTGTGCCAATTATTCTTGCGCCGGCCGCTTTTGCTTCATCGGGCATAATTTCAGGAACAGGATTAGCCATAGCAAAAATCACAGGCCCAGGTGACATTGCTGAAACCATCTCAGGCTTTAAGACTCCCGGAGCAGAGACACCAATAAATACGTCAGCTCCTATAAGAGCATCTGCAAGCTGACCCTTAACCATATTTTTATTCGTAACAGCTGCTATTTTCCTCTGCTCATCATTCATGCCAGGCATATTATCATACAGAACGCCTTGTTTATCACACATTATAACGTCCCCAGCGCCTCGTGAAACGAGAAGCCTTCCTATCGCCATTCCGGCAGAACCTGCACCGTTAATAACTATTTTTGAATTTTCTATTTTTCTTTCCGTAAGCTTAAGCGCATTAAGAAGAGCCGCAAGGACTACGACTGCAGTACCGTGCTGATCATCGTGAAATACGGGTATGTCACAAACTTCTTTTAATTTTCTTTCTATTTCAACACATCTTGGTGCTGAAATATCTTCAAGGTTTATTCCTCCGAACGATCCTGAAATAAGCGATACCGTTTTTACAATCTCATCAACATCCTTTGACCGTATGCATATCGGGAAAGCGTCAATATCGGCAAAAGTTTTGAATAAAGCGCATTTACCTTCCATTACCGGCATACCGGCTTCGGGACCTATATCGCCAAGCCCGAGAACTGCAGTACCGTCAGTGATTACGGCAACAAGATTACCTCTTCTTGTATACTTATACGATAGATCAACGTTCTTTTGTATTTCAAGACAAGGCTCAGCAACTCCAGGGGTATATGCGACCGAAAGTTCGTCTCTGTTAGTGATTTCGGCCCTTGATATAACTTCGATCTTCCCTTTCCACTGTTCATGTCTTTTTAAAGCTAATTCCTTTTTATCCATTATGAGCTATCTCCTTGTTTTAAAATATTTATCTGAGCAGGATATATATGAAAAATGCAACGTAAACAGCGAGCATGAACACGCCCTTCGGCATTGTAAGCCGCCTTTTGTGAAAGCAAAGGGCAAACGCTGCTACTGCAAGCACTAAGCTTATTATAATATCGGTAAAAGCTTCACTGCTTACCGTTACAGGCGAAACAAATGAAGCGACGCCGAGAATGAACAGCGTATTAAAGATGTTTGAGCCTATAACATTTCCTATTGCAAGATCCGACTCGTTCTTTTTTATTGCGACAAGACTTGTTACAAGCTCAGGAAGTGATGTTCCTATCGCTACTATCGACAGCCCTATAAATTGTTCTGTCAATCCGAGACTCAGAGCAATTGACTTTGCACTCTTTACAACCGCATCACCGCCTATTACAACAGCTGCAGCACCTATTAAAATAAACACAATTGCTTTTGGAAGGCTTACTTCCTTGTATTCTTCAGAAGAAGTATCGGATTTGTTTTTCTTTGCGTCCCTTACAAGGATATAAATATAAATCACCATGCAGATAAACATAACGGCACCGTCAATCCTTGAAATTGTACCGCCGATACTGAAAACGAGCAAAATAACAGTAGATATGATATAGATAGGGAAATCTCTGAAAATAGTTTCTCTTGAAATGGGCATCTTTATAAACAGAAGACATATGCCGATAATCGCAAAAAGGTTAAAAATGTTTGAACCGACAATATTTCCAACGGCAATCCCAGCAGAATGTCTCAGCGATGCCGATATGCTTACCGCCGCCTCAGGTGCACTTGTACCCATGGCAACTATGGTTAGCCCGATTATCATAGACGGTATACCAAGCTTTTTTGCAACAGAAATACTGCCGTCCACAAACATGTCTGCACCCTTTATTAAAAGTAAGAAACCCACTACCAATAAAATATATTCCATAAAAAAACTACCTTCCGCCGTTTGTTTGTGTATCTAAATAGTTTTGCAAATTCTCAGAAACAAGCTTTCCGAGTGAAATTAAAAGATCAAGCTGTTCCTGTGTATCGCCCTCTCCTGCTGATATTTTTACTTTGTAACCATCCTGTAAAAACAAAACATAAGGGAAAGCAACAAAAGCTTTATCTCCAATTCCCTGAACACGCTGCTTTCCTGCCCTTTTTTCGTAAGATTCCTCATAGCTTGCCTCGATGTTCTGCTCGGAAAGTGATGTGCCAGGTGACGTTATTTCCACCGTGACAGACGGATTGGATCCGACTGGATTTGATAGGAATACAGCTTTATAAGTGTTTGAGCCCATATCCACCACTGAGTTTCCATCTAAAGAAAGAGAGTAGCTGCCAACGGTTTGGCTCACCTGTTCAGCCGTGATAACATCTGTTGGTAAAACTCGTTTGGCAGACTCATTATTTTTTGAGCAAGACGCTAAAAAAAATACTGAAAGCGCCATCATCAATAAAGAAAATTTTTTCATATTTCCTCCGAACAAAAAGTAGCTCAAAGGGTAATAACAAAATAATTGCCATTACCCTTTGACAGTAGATTGTACTATCGCTATCTTATTTTAATTCAATCGCTGCTTTTATATTGTTTACGATATTTTGAGCAGTCAGTCCATAAGCTTCAAAAAGCTCTGCAGGTTTTCCGGATGTTCCGAACCTGTCCGTTCCTATTATTTTAACCGGCACAGGGCAGTTTGAGCTTACTGTCTCGCATACAGCGCTTCCAAGACCGCCCATGATATAATGTTCTTCGGCAGTAACTATAGCACCAGTTTCCTTTGCTGCTTTGATTATTATTTCTTCATCGAGAGGCTTAATCGTGTGGATATTTATAACACGAACACTGATACCTTCACCCGCAAGAATATCTTTAGCTTTAAGGGCTTCACCTACCATGAGGCCTGTCGCTATTATTGACGCATCACTTCCGTCAGCAAGCATAACGCCTTTTCCAAGTTCAAATTTATAATCTGGCTTGTTCATGTCATCAACAACAAGTCTGCCGAACCTCATATACACAGGACCAACGTAATCACATGCAGCTTTTACAGCCTGCATTGCCTCTATATCATCGGCAGGGTTTATTATTACCATACCAGGTATTGATCTCATAAGAGCTATATCTTCAAGACACTGGTGCGTGGCGCCGTCCTCACCAACCGATATTCCGGCGTGTGTAGCGCCTATTTTAACATTAAGATGTGGATAACCTATCGAATTTCTGACCTGTTCAAATGCTCGTCCCGCGGCAAACATTGCAAATGATGAAGCAAAAGGAATCTTGCCGCATGATGCAAGACCTGCAGCAACGCTCATCATATTTCCCTCTGCTATTCCCACGTTAATGAACCTTTCGGGATACTTCTTTTTAAAAACTTCAGTTTTTGTCGATTTGGAAAGATCTGCGTCTAGCACAACAACGTTTTTATTTTCTCCGCAAAGCATCAGTGCTTCACCATATGATTCTCTTGTCGCTCTTTTTGCCATTATTTTTCGCCCTCCAAATCTGCTATAATTTTATCCAGTTCCGCTATTGCCTGAGCATACTGCTCATCGTTTGGAGCACTTCCGTGCCATGCAGGATTGTTTTCCATAAAGGAAACATTTTTGCCCTTTATTGAATTCATAACGACTGCCGTCGGCTTGTCCTTGACTGCTTTAGCCGTTTCTATCGCTGAACGAAGCGAATTAAAATTGTGTGCGTTAGCGATTATAACAT
>CALXSX010000118.1 GCA_944391265.1 uncultured Clostridia bacterium
CGATACCCGCTAAAATAGCCGGTGTT
Source organism: uncultured Clostridia bacterium (assembly GCA_944391265.1). Classification (GTDB taxonomy): domain Bacteria; phylum Bacillota; class Clostridia; order UBA1381; family UBA1381; genus RGIG9115. The sequence continues at coordinate 27 of CALXSX010000118.1, forward strand.
CCCGATATTTGCATGGTGACACCGCCTGCACCGGACGGAAAAATTTCAGACGTGATACTTGTTGCGGCAAAGATATCCGGCGTGGATAAAATTTACAAGGTAGGCGGGGCTCAGGCAATTGCTGCTTTAGCATACGGTACTGAGACAATAAAGCCGGTTTATAAAATAGTCGGACCTGGGAATGTTTTTGTAGCTGAGGCAAAGAAGCAGGTTTTTGGAAGGGTAAGCATAGATATGATAGCCGGGCCGAGTGAGATACTCGTTATTGCGGATAAGACGTGTAATCCTGCATATGTAGCGGCAGACCTTCTTTCACAAGCAGAGCACGACAAGCTTGCAACAAGCGTTCTGGTGACTGACAGCGCAGAGCTTGCAGAGGCAGTTTCTGCCGAGATAGAAAAGCAGATTCCTCAGCTTTTGAGAGCGGATATAGCAAGAGCATCGATAGACAATAACGGAAAGATATTTGTTACCGATTCTATTGAGAGCTCAATAAAGACTGCAAACGAAATCGCTCCGGAGCACCTGGAACTTTGCGTTGATAATCCGTTTGATTATTTGTCAATGGTTAAAAACGCCGGCTCGGTATTCCTTGGGAAATACTGCCCTGAGGCGCTTGGGGACTATTTTGCGGGCCCGAATCACACACTTCCGACAAGCGGCACGGCAAAGTTCTCAAGCCCGCTTTCTGTTGATGACTTTATAAAAAAATCATCGTTTATTTATTATACCGAGGGTGCGCTGAAAAAGGAGTTTGACAGGATAGCGTATTTTGCTGAAAGAGAAGGGCTGACAGCTCACGCGAAATCGGCTACGATAAGATTTGAAAGGGATTGAGTTGTATGAGCAGATTTTTAAGCAAGCGTCTTTCGTCTCTTAAGGAATACGTACCCGGCGAACAGCCAAAGGACAAAAGCTATGTAAAGCTGAACACGAACGAAAGTCCGTTTCCGCCGGCTAAGGGAGTTATTGACTGTATCAGCAGCGGCGTTTTATCCGACCTTAAGCTTTACTGCGACCCTGTTTGCAGCAAACTTACGGAAGCAGTTTGCGGCATTTATGGTGTGGGACCGGAGAATGTTATATTCGGAAATGGTTCAGATGAGATACTTTCGTTTGCTTTTACCGCTTTTTGCGACAAGCAGACACCTGCAATTTTTCCTGATATAACGTATGGATTTTATAAGGTTTTTGCAGACCTCAATTGCATTGACTGCAAAGAAGTGCCGCTTTGCGATGATTTTACCGTAAGGACAGAAGATTATATGAGGGCTGGCGGTACGATATTTATTGCAAATCCAAATGCTCCGACAGGTATTATGCTGGCTGTTTCCGATATTGAAAAAATTCTTGATGCAAATAAGGACACCGTCGTTGTAATAGATGAGGCATATGTTGATTTTGGGGGAGAAAGCTGCATCGGACTTACGGAAAAATACGACAATCTTATTGTTGTCCGTACTTTTTCAAAATCAAGATCGCTCGCCGGTGCACGGTTGGGATACGCGTTTGGCTCGCCTGAACTGATACGCGATCTTCAAACTGTCCGCAACTCCAATAACCCGTATAATGTAAATACACTGACGCAGCTGATGGGCGCGGCTTCTGTTACGGATACAGAGTATTTTAGGAAATGTACTGAAGCAATAATGGAAAACAGGGAGTATCTGACTAAAAAATTGACAAAGAGAAATTTTGATGTGCTTCCGTCAAAGGCAAACTTCATATTTGCACGGTCAGCCTCAATTTCAGGAGCGAAGCTTTACGAAGAACTTAAAAGCAGGGGCGTGCTCGTAAGGCATTTTTCTAAGGATAGAATTAAAGACTACGTAAGAATAACAATAGGATCAAGGGAAGAGCTTGACAAACTGGTTATGGCGATAGATGATATCATATAATGCCGCTATGCGGAGAAATGGGGATTACTATGAGGAGTGCAAAAATAAGCAGAAAAACAAGTGAGACAGATATACGGCTGACTGTTAATCTTGACGGAACGGGAAAAAGCAAAATAAATGCTGGATGCGGCTTTTTAGACCATATGCTGACTCTTTTTTCAAAGCATGGGCGGTTTGATATGGAAATAGACTGCATCGGCGATACAAATGTTGATTACCATCACACTACGGAGGATATCGGAATCGTGCTGGGAGAGGCATTTTTAAAGTGCCTCGGGAATATGTCGGGAATCAGAAGGTATGCAGATGTTTTTTTGCCTATGGACGAGGCACTTGTGCTCGCAGCTGTTGATGTGTCAGGCAGAGCGCACCTTGAATATTCGCTTGATATTTCAGCTGAAAAAATCGGCGACTTTGACACGGAGCTTATAAGGGAATTTTTTGAAGCATTTGTCAGAACCTCAAGAATGACGCTCCATATAAGAAAAATATCCGGTGTTAATTCGCACCATATTGCAGAGGCGGCGTTCAAGGGAGCGGCAAGAGCTGTAAGCGAAGCCGTATCTGTTGATGAAAGATACAAAAATGAGATACCTTCTACTAAGGGTACACTTTTGTAAACTGAAAGGGTGTTTAGATGATAGCAATAATCGATTACGGAGTGGGAAATATTTTTTCCTTGTCATCGTCGTTTAAAAGGATTGGTGCAAACGCCGTTTTAACTGGAAACAGAGCTGAGATAGAAAAGGCGGACAAGATAGTGCTTCCGGGAGTTGGGGCTTTTGCAGATGCAGCTTTTAAGCTCAGGGAGACTGGACTTTTCAGCCTTCTGCGCGAGCAGGCAGAAATCGGCAAACCATTGCTTGGAATATGCCTTGGTATGCAGATGCTTCTTGATAAAAGCTACGAGTATGGTGAGACTGAGGGTCTCGGTCTTGTAGAGGGCAGTGTAAAGCCCATATGCGATTATATAAAAAAAGGTCTCAAAATACCGCATATCGGTTGGAATTCGCTAAGCTTTACAAAAAATAAGAGTGAGCTTTTCAAATATGTAAATGAGGGTGAGTGCGTTTATTTTGTTCATTCGTATCACGGTGCAGACTGCGATGAATCTGTCATTGCTACTACCGAATACGGCGGCACGCTGACGGCGGCGGTTCAGAATAAAAATGTGTACGGAACCCAGTTTCATCCCGAAAAAAGCGGTGAGGTCGGCCTTAATATACTCCGCGCTTTCTGCGAGATATAGGAGGTGCCATCAGCTATGTATATTTTTCCTGCTATAGATTTACGTGATAAAAAAGTAGTGCGCCTGCTTAAAGGTGATTATGAGCAAATGACCGTATACAGCGATGACCCGCTCAGTGTGGCTAAGAGCTTTGAAGAGAGCGGAGCAGAGTTTTTACATGTTGTTGATCTGGACGGCGCAAAAACTGGCAGCCTTGAAAACACTGACGTCATAAAAAGGATAGTTGAAAATACGTCACTTAAGGTTGAAGTCGGTGGCGGTATCAGGAGTGATGAGGCTGTAAAGCGGTATCTGGATATTGGAGTGCTGCGCGTGATACTCGGCACTGTCAGCGTTACTGACCCAGAATTTCTAAAAAAAGCTGTTCAGAAATACGGGGACAGGATAGCTGTCGGAGTTGATATAAAGGACGGATTTGTTGCTATAAATGGCTGGACTGAAAAATCGGCACTAACCTGCTTTGATTTTTGCAGGCAGCTCTCAGAGATAGAGGTTAAAACAATTATTTGCACTGATATATCAAAAGATGGTGCCATGCAGGGCACGAATCACGAACTTTACAATGAGCTTTGCAGCAGATTCGACCTTGACATTATAGCCTCCGGCGGAGTTTCAAGCATGAATGATGTTAAAAAGCTTGCAAAGCTTGGAGTTTATGGTGCCATAATAGGCAAAGCCCTTTATAACGGGGCTATTGATTTAAAAGAAGCCATTCAATACGCAGAGAAAGGCAAAGGTCAGTTATGATTACAAAAAGGATTATCCCGTGTCTTGATGTTAAGGACGGCAGGGTGGTAAAGGGAGTAAATTTTTTAGGCCTTGCGGATGTTTCATCACCGGTGAAGCTTGCTGAATATTACAGCGAATGCGGGGCTGATGAACTCGTGTTTTATGATATAACCGCATCGTCTGACGGACGCAGGCTTTTTACAGACATCTTGTGCGAGGTTGCGTCAAAAATATTCATTCCTCTGACTGTTGGCGGAGGCATAAATACAATTGATGACTTTGACCGCGTTTTAAAATGCGGAGCAGACAAAGTCAGTGTAAACTCAGGGGCTATAAAAAATCCGTCGCTCGTTTCAGAGGGTGCGAAAAAATACGGAGACCAGTGCGTTGTTTTATCGGCAGATATAAAACGCGTGAACGGTCGTTTTACACTTTTTGCAAAGGGCGGACGAGAGAACACGGGAATGGACGCGATAGAATGGATTAAGCGCTGCTGCGAAAACGGAGCCGGTGAGGTAGTCGTGAACAGCATTGATACCGATGGAGTAAAGGGCGGTTTCGATATAGAGATGCTAAGGGCAGTCACTGATGCAATTTCCGTGCCTGTTATCGCCTCGGGCGGAGCTGGCGGAATATATGATTTTGTAAAACTTTTCAAGCAGCTTCCGGGTGTTGACGCCGGACTGGCCGCATCTATATTTCATTTTGGGGAAGTTAAGATAGCAGACCTTAAAGCAGAGCTCAGGAAAAACGGAATAATCGTAAGATAACTATTTATCTAAGTGAAAGGATTGAATTTTTATGGTTGACATTTCAAAGCTTAAGTTTGATGAAAAAGGACTGATTCCGGTAATAGTGGTCGATGCCGATACAAAGCAGGTGCTTACACTTGCATACATGAATGAAGAAAGCCTTAAAACAAGCATTGAGGAAAAGAGAACGTGCTTTTATTCAAGGTCGAGACAGTGCCTTTGGAGAAAGGGAGAAACATCGAAAAATATACAGCATATTGTAAATATTACAGCAGACTGCGATTTTGACGCTCTGACGGTTGAGGTTGTAAAGGAAGGGCCTGCATGCCATCTCGGAACGGAGTCGTGCTTTACAAACGAAGTTTTTGAAAACGATGAAATAAATGTGTTCTCTGTACCGGGTCTTTATGAGCTGATAAAGGGGCGTAAGACGGAGAAAAAAGAAGGATCTTATACGACATATCTTTTTGAAAAGGGAATTGACAAAATTCTGAAAAAAGTCGGTGAAGAAAGTACCGAGGTTATCATAGCGGCAAAAGCGAACGATAAGAAAGAAACAATTTACGAGGTAGCTGACCTTGCGTATCATGTGATGGTTATGATGGTTGAGATGGGCATATCAGTTGATGATGTAATAAAGGAACTCGCGTCGAGACATGTTATAGATAAAAAGGTAAAGCAGGAGAAAATGACAAAATGATTTTATCAAATCTTCACACGCACACAACCTTTTGCGATGGAGTCAGTACGTGCAGGGAGACAACTCTTGCGGCAATAGATAAAGGTTTTTCTGTTTTGGGATTTTCAGGGCATTCTTACACATCGTTTGATACATCATATTGTATGAGCAGAGAGGGAACGGCTGAGTATTATGATTGCGTTGAACAGCTGAAAAATGAGTTTAAGGATAGAATTTGCATATTAAAGGGCATTGAGTACGATATGTTTTCGCGTGAGAGTACAGCCGGCCTTGATTTTGTAATAGGATCTGCTCACTTTATTGAGCATGAGGGAGTATATTACCCTGTTGATGAATCCTTCAGCAAACTTAAAAGCATAATAGAAAGCTGTTTCGGCGGCGATGTGGCTTTGTTTTGTAAAAAGTATTACGAGCAGATATCTTATTTGGCTGATAACATTCCATGTGATATAATCGGTCATTTTGACCTTATCACAAAATACAACGAGCTGTATCCGTTAATTGATACATCGTCAGATAAGTACAGAAGATATGCTGTAGATGCGCTTTGCAGTGTGATTGAAAACAAACGTCTTATTGAGGTGAATACGGGTGCGATGGCGAGAGGGATCAGAGGCACTCCGTACCCGGACCGGTTTATATTGGAGGAGATAAAAAACAGAGGCGGCAGCGTTATAATAACGTCAGACTGCCACAGCTGCGAAAAGCTTGACTTTGCATTTGAAAGCACGCGTCAAATGCTTTCAGAGATTGGTTTCAAAACTGTTGTGGTAAGAACAAAAAACGGATATAAAGAAGAGGAGCTGTAGTTACGGCTCCTTTTTGTGCTTTATTCCCTTATAAATTTCCAGAATTCCTATTATGAGCAGAAAAAATCCAAACATTCGCCTGAGAAGTGCGCCGCTTGCAAAAACGGCAAAAAATGATCCGCCGATCGCTCCTACAGTTCCAAAAATGCCGATAATAAGCGCTGTTTTTATGTCAACCCTTTTGTTTTTTATATGAATTATCAAAGCAAAAACGGCAGTAGGTATAAAATACGTAAGATTTATACCCTGAGCAGTCTGCTGAGAAATTCCTTCGATGATTATAAGTGCAGGTATCAGTACAGCACCGCCGCCGATTCCCATTCCGCTTATTATCCCGCTAAAAAAACCGGTAATCAGCTTTATCATAGTAAACACCTCAAATAATCATTTTTATGGCTGCTGCTATTATCAGAGCGCCAAATATTATTTTTAACCATTTACCGGACAATTTAGCAAGGATCTTTGCCCCAAGCATACCTCCGGCTATACCTCCTGCCGATACAAGAAGCCATAGCCTGAAGTCAAAAAATCCGTTTTTTATATATACTGCTGAGCTGACTACTGACATCATAAGTATAACAGCTATTGCTGTCGCGTGTGATTTTTTTTCATCTATACCTAAAAATTTCTCCATGGCAGGAATGACGATGCAGCCGCCGCCTGAGCCAAACATACCGTTTAGTATTCCCGTAACTATTCCTACTGCAGCCTTTTTCCAATGTTTTTTTATCATAATGTCACCGCCTTGCGATTATTTTTTGCAAATTTAGGCTCAGATATTCTCTTTAATAGTATAATTTTTTAAGCTGACTTGTATAAAACAAATAAACAATTGACTATTTTTTGTGTTGTGATTATAAGTAATAGATAATGTTATATCGATAACTGAATATCGATATAACACATTTGTATCTTGACAACAGGAGTCAAAAATGTTATAGTATATTTGCAAGAGGGAAGGCTGGTAAACGGGAGGGATATAATGACTAAGCAAACGCTTGAAAGGCTTCCGCAATACCTCAATATTTTGAGGAGTCTGCCGTGTGAAACCGTCAATGTTTCCGCAACGCAGATAGCAGCAATGCTTGGGCTCAATCATGTGCAGGTCAGAAAGGATCTTGCCCAAATCAGTAACGCCGGCAAACCGAAGGTTGGATATAACAAAAATGAACTCATAAGCGATATTGAAGAGGCTCTCGGATATAACGATGCAAACGACGCCATACTTGTAGGTGTCGGAAATCTTGGCGGAGCGCTCATGAAATACGGCGGATTCAAAAGTTATGGTCTTAACATTCTTGCAGGCTTTGACAAAGACGAAAGCGTTGTTGACAACAAGAAAGTTTTTCACATTGATAAACTTGAAAATTTATGTGCGAGGCTGAAGGTTAAAATGGCAATTATAACAACGCCGGCTGATGAGGCTCAGGCGGTATGTGACAGGCTTGTCAGCTGCGGAATACTTGCTGTATGGAACTTTGCACCGGTGCATCTTCGTGTGCCGGGTGATGTTATAGTTCAGCAGGAAAACATGTCGGCGTCACTTGCCATTTTGTCAAAGAAACTGACTGAGAGACTAAAGGAAAATTATTCAAGCCACACTTAGCGATGTTTAAATATTGGCATGTGTGCTTGGATTTATATATAGCATCGGAACTGAATTTTTCCGATACGGCTGCCGTTTTTGCCCAAAACGGCAGTGGATAAAAAATGGGCCTGAAAGGTATGGTAGTTATAATGCAAAAGAATTACGAAGTGGTAGATAATGTCGAAAGCCTTGAGAAAGCTCTCGATAGTTTGAGAAAAGCCCAGGCTGTTTTCGAAACGTATACGCAGGAACAGGTTGATAAAATCTTTATGGCAGCCGCGATCGCAGCAAACAAGGCAAGAATTCCTCTTGCAAAAATGGC
>CALXSX010000119.1 GCA_944391265.1 uncultured Clostridia bacterium
CTTAACACAAAACAAACCCTGTTTTTTTCGTTTTGCCGTTAGGCTTGTTTGCCATGCGTTTTTTTATGAATTACCGTTATTCTTATTTATATTGATTTTTTTAATTGCTCGTTTTGCACTTCCCTATCATCTGTTATAAACAAGTAATCACGTCCGAGCTTTGAAAAACGCCTATCGCATCTAAACTCTCCTACAGCCACAATATCACCGCCGCATGTAAGAATCGGCACAGCCCCACGCATATCTTCCGGTATCTTTAAGTCTATAAAAAAATCCTTAACTTTTTTTGTACCCTTCATGCCGTCGGGCTGAAAAGCATCTCCGGGCAGGCGGCTTCGAACAACAATGGCCCCGTCAGAGAGACCAAATTTTCCGGCTCCGCTCTGCTTTTTTATCATTACTCTCTTTCCTATCTGCGGTATGTCATACCATTTGTCCGGCTCCGCTGTAAATCTAAACGGCTCATAACTTCTTTTAAGCCGTAGAATGCCGTACGATGCACACACCGATAAGCCGCCTATATCCACGCTCACAGTGCCGCTTCCAGACTCGCAGATTGAGAGAACATCGCTTACATTCTCAAATGTTATATCTCTAGGCGAGCCTTTAAGACGTGCAAGAAATTCAAAAATTATGCGCCGCTTCACAGCGATATGGAGCGTAGAAAGCTTTTTTATATCAAGGCCTGCGACTGTCTTACACTTTTCATATTCGGCAGCACAGCAGCTTTTCATAAAATTGTTTTCTGCGGAAAGTATGTTTGCCTGCCTCACAAGAGACTCTGTAATGTTAGGATTTATTGTTTCAAGATGCGGCAGGACAACATGCCTTATGTTATTTCTTGTATACGACGTATCTGAATTTGTTTCATCAGTGCAAAATTCTATATTCTCCTCACGGCAGACCTCAAGAATTTGCTTTTTATTAAAATCAAGCATTGGTCTTACTATTCTGCCGTTCTTATACTCAATCCCTGACAGACCTGAACTTCCAGTCCCTCTTATAATATTCATAAGTATTGTTTCGGCGTTGTCATCCATATGGTGCGCCGTTGCAATTTTATTTATACTGTTTTCTTCGCAAAGTCTGTCAAAAAATTCATACCTTACCATTCTCCCGGCAGATTCCTCTGACATTTTTTTCTCTCTGGCAATTTTCGGAACGGAGCACCTTTTGCAAAAAAACGGTATAGACAGTCTCTCGCACAAGTCTTTTGAAAAAGCCTCGTCGCCGTCTGCCGCAGCTCCGCGTATTCCGTGGTTTACGTGAGCGGCAAAAAGCTCTAATTTATACGCGTCTTTCAGCTCGCTGAGCAACACGGTCATCAACACAGAATCGGCTCCGCCTGAAAGAGCGATAAGAACCCTGTCTCCAATCTCAAAAAGATTATTCTTCTCTATCGTCCTGATGAGAAGTTCTTTTGATTTTTTCATTTTCTTCATAACTTAAATTAACGAACTTTGTATAAGCACCCTTCCAGCCGAGATTGATAGTGCCGGTTTCTCCATTTCTGTGCTTGGCTATTTTACACTCGGCTATACCCCGCTTATCAGTATCTTCCTTGTAATAATCCTCCCTGTATAGAAACATTACAATATCAGCATCCTGCTCTATCGCTCCAGATTCCCTGAGATCGGATAGCATAGGTCTTTTGTCGCTTCGCGACTCAACATTTCTCGAAAGCTGCGAAAGGGCTATTATCGGAACGTCAAGCTCCTTAGCAAGCACCTTAAGAGACCTCGATATTTCAGAAATTTCCTGCTGTCTGTTTTCTGTTTTTCCCGACGACTGCATAAGCTGCAAATAGTCTATCACGATAAGCGACAGCTGCCGCGTCTGCTTCAGTCTGCGGCATTTGGCCCTGCTTTCAGAAACAGTAATGGTAGCAGTATCGTCAATGTATATCGGAGCTTTGAAAAACTTGTTCATCACTCTTCCAATGAGTATCCAGTCATCAGTCTCAAGCTCGCCGTTTTTCATTTTCTGTGAATTTATCATAGCCTGAGAGCACATGATTCTGTTCACAATCTGAACCTTAGGCATTTCAAGGTTAAATATAGCTACAGTTTTATTCGATTCAAACGCGACATGCTCCGCAATGTTTACGGCAAAGCTTGACTTTCCCATGCCGGGGCGGCCGGCTATAAGTATCAGTTCTCCTCCGTGAAAGCCTCCTGTCCAGTTGTTAAGCTCGGTAAATCCAGTGTCGAGACCGCTAACCTTACCCTGATTCATAGCGTTTTCAACCATCTGCTCATACGCCTGCATTACGATATTGCTTACCGGTACTATATCGCCTTTTTCCTTTGATGATGATACATCAAATACCAGCTGCTCTGACCTCTCAAGAATCTTTTCAATATCGTCAGCATTATCATAAGCAAGCTTGCATATGGATGTTCCTGCAGCTATCAGCTTTCTCAGAACAGCTTTCTGACTTATTATTTCAGCATAATACGCAACATTTTCAGACGTAGAAACAGCACTCACGAGGCCTGTCAGATATACAGTTCCTCCAACAGCGTCAAGCTTGTCCTTTTTTGAAAGCTCATCTGCAACGGATATAAAATCTATTGGTTTATTTTCATTAAAAAGCAACAGTGCCGCTGAATATATTTCCCTGCATGCAGCAAGAAAAAAATCCTTTGCCTCCACGATTTCACAAGCAGACGCCATACTTTTTCCGTCGTACAGAATGCAGCCAATAACGCCTTCTTCCGCTTCTTTGCTGCATGGGAGCTCCCTGTCATTCCCT
>CALXSX010000120.1 GCA_944391265.1 uncultured Clostridia bacterium
AACCGGGGCGCCGCCGGCGCTTGAATTCAGATGCACTGCAAAAAACAGGTATCAGGCGAAGCGTATGATGTGCTCTGTAAGCGTGTCAGACGGCACCGCTCACGTTATATACGATGAACCGGTCAGAGCAATAACGCCCGGTCAGTCAATAGTTTTCTACGAAGGAGACATACTGCTCGGCGGAGGAACAGTAATATAACCTGCAAAAATCGTTGGTTGCGGTTATGCGGCACTTTCTCTTCCTCAATTATTGGTTATATTTTTACGCGAACAATGTCAATAGCATTAATGATAAAAGGGGTGGGGCAATGATATTTGCACCACTCCTTTTCATTAACAAAGCTCAGACATTCAGGTATTTAAACTGCGCCATATTCAGCTCATAGTATTTCCCTTTCTTTTGCATAAGCTCGTCATGCGTCCCGCTTTCCTGAATTCCCCCGTCAGATATATACATTATTTTCGAGCTGTTTTTTATTGTCGAAAGGCGGTGGGCTATGACGAATGAAGTCCTGCCTTCGAGGAGCTTTTCAAGTCCTTTTTGAAGAGCCTTCTCCGTCTCCGTATCTATCGACGAGGTGGCCTCGTCAAGTATGAGAATAGCAGGATCTGCAAGAAGCGCTCTCGCAAACGAGATAAGCTGGCGCTGTCCGGCCGACATAGCCGTCCCCATTTCATTCACATATGTATTGTAGCCGTCAGGGAACATTTCTATAAATTCGTGCGCGCAGACGGTTTTTGCGGCGGCAACTACCTCCTCATCGGTCGCGTCAAGTTTGCCGTATCTGATGTTATCAGCAACAGTTCCGGAGAAAAGGAAGCTGTCCTGAAGCATTATGCCCATCTGCGACCGAAGCGAACTGAGAGTAACATGCTTTATATCGTGACCGTCTATCAGTATTTTACCGCCCTGTATATCGTAAAATCTCGCAAGCAGATTTATAACCGTGGACTTACCGGCACCCGTGGGCCCGACAAGAGCTATGCTCTGACCTGGAGACACATCAAACGATACGTTTTCGAGAATATTCCTGTCGCCTTCCTCATAAGCGAAAGTAACATTTTTAAACTCCACCCTGCCTTTTATCTGAGGAAGCGTTTCAGCATCGGGAAGGTCCTCAACAACAAGCGGCTCATCCATCATCTCAAACACTCTTTCAACATACGCAGACGCGGTTACAAGCTCGTTATAATAATTCGACAGCGCGATTATAGGGTTCCAGAATCTTCCTATGTATCCTGTGAATGCAATCAAAACGCCCACCTTTAAAACGCCCTCTGATATTCTGTCGACACCCGATAAATATATTGCAGCAAGCGTTACGGCAGAAATTATCTGGACAAAGTTCGGTATGCAAAGGGATATGTACTGCGCTTTTTTCCATGAGCTTTTGTTGTCCTCGCAAAGCTCTTCAAACGTCTTAAAGTTCTCATTTTCACGGGCAAACGACTGAGTTACCCTGATTCCCTGTATGCTTTCCTGTATGTATGCATTCAGATTGCTCTGCTTGGAGGATTGTCTTTGCCATGCGCGCCTGTGGTATTTTTTTAATATGAAAATCGTCACGGCAAAAACGGGCATACCTATCAGACATATTACCGTAAACTGCACATCAAGCGCAAACATGAACACAAGTATAACGCCGATTGAAAGCACATTTGTAACTATATCAACAATGCCGTTTGACAGCAGGTTAGCAAGAGAGTTTATATAGTTTACAACTCTTACGAGAATCTTTCCGTGCGGTCTTGAGTCAAAATACGTAAAAGGCAATTTTTGCAGATGGCTGAAAAGGTCAAGGCGCAGATCGTGAATAATATCCTGGCCTATCTTATTTACGGATTTCGCTTTGTACTTTGTTATGTACGTAATCACCACCTGTGCCGCAACAAGAGTAAGCGCCGCTATAACAAGCATAACATAATCTCGGTCAGGTACATACTTATCTATGACATCTCTTATGAAGTACGGAGGCAGCATTGCGAGAACGCTGCTCACAAGCATCAACAACATAACGATCAGAAGCTTTCTTTTGTGCGGGAGACAGTAGCGTGCCAGCCTTTTCATCTGCGATGCGTTGAAGGATTCGATCAATTCCTCATCAACATCGAATTTATTTCTTGCCATTTCTGTACACCTGCCTCTCCAAAAACTGTTCATCCTCGTAATAATTGTCTATCTCAAAATCAGGTGCATTGTTAAAGTCACCGAACTGATTTTCATAGACTTCATAATAATATCCTTTTTTGCTCAAAAGCACATCGTGCGTTCCCCACTCAATTACCCTGCCTTTGCTCAATACAAGAATCAAGTCTGCGTTTTTAACAGAAGATATTCTGTGCGCTATGATAAACGTAGTCTTATTGGAATACGACTTTTTAAGAGTTTCCTGAATGGAGTATTCCGTCTCCATGTCAACAGCAGATGTGGTATCATCAAGAATGAGTATGGCAGGATCCTTAAGCAAAGCTCTTGCAAGCGCTATTCTCTGCTTTTGTCCCCCCGAAAGTCCCACTCCGCGCTCTCCTACTATAGTGTCGTAGCCCTCCGGCATTTTAATGATAAATTCATGCGCATCTGCGGCTTTTGCAACCCTGACAACATCCTCATGCGTAGCGTCAGGAACGCCGTACGCGATGTTTGCTTCAATAGTGTCCGAAAACAGAAATATATCCTGCATAGCCATCGAAACATTTTGCCTTATAGTCGTAACGTCAATGTTTTTAACATTTATATCATCAATATAAACAGCCCCGTTGTCAGGATCGTAAAATCTCGAAATAAGGTTTACAAGCGATGATTTTCCCGAACCGGTAGGCCCTATTATGCCGATGGTGTCACCGGGATTGGCAACAAAGTTGACATATTTGAGAACACGCTCATCGTCGTAGGAAAAAATCACATTCTTAAAAGTAACCTTTCCTTTCAGCTTGACATGGTCAACCGTTACCTTTTCATTCTTTATAGCAGGCTCCGTATCAAGCAACGTCCGCATTTTGACCGAGCTTGCCACAAACTGCTGTATCTGATTGGCAAATCCGCCTATCATCTGCATAGGAGAAACTATACACCACAGTATTCCATTCATCATAGTGAACTGACCTATCGATATTTTCCCGGCTATTGCAAGCGCGCCGCCAACAAAAATAAATATGACATTAGTCATAGCGGCAGCAAAATCGATAAGCGGCACATATTTGTTCCATATTGCCACATTTTCAAGCTGCTCCGTCCTGTACTCATTGTTAACCTTTTCAAATTTATCTATCTCAAACTGCTCCCTCGAGAATGCCTTAACTGCTCTGTTGCCGCTTATGTTCTCCTGCACTACGGAATTAAGCCTTGATAGCACCTCTCTGACCTTTAAAAACTGAGGTTTGCTCACACGCGAATACTTAAACGCAAAAACTCCGATAAACGGAACTATAGCAAGAAGCGACAGACCGAGTATTGGGCTTGCCAAAAACATCGTCGCAAGACCTATTGCGCCAAGGCATATCATCTGAAACAAATTAGCCATAGTGCTGGCCATAACGAGTCTAACCGCATCCATATCGCCTGTCATTCTGCTCATGAGATCACCCGTTCTTGTTTCCACAAAGAACTTGAAATCAAGCCGTTGCAGCTTCTCATACAGATCGCACCTCAAATTTTTTATCACACTTTGAGAAACGTGCTCCATGAGGTTCTGTCTTATGTACCACGTTATCTCTTTTACTGCCACAGACGCAAGCAATATAGTTAAGTACTTTCCAAGCAGCGCGTATTTACCGTTAACTATTACGTCATCGACAATAAACCCGGACATGTAAGGCGAAATAAAAATCACCGTTACATGAATAAGTGTGAGCACTGCCGCAAGAATTATGATGAAGGTGTATTTTTTTATATACCCTCCCAGCCATCTGAGAGCCTCCATAAGTTCCCCCCCTTTTTTGCTCATGCAAAACTTTCATACATTTTACTATTTAACATACCAATAGTCAAACGCTGCACGCACACCTGCAGACGAATTCAGGCGACTCCGATATTCAAAACCGCACTTATCTTTTAAATGCTAAATAATACGTGCAAATACTCGATTTATCGCGTACTTTTAAATCCTATCATTTGAGCATGAAAAATATAATGAAAAAGAAAAAAAGCTGTGAAAAAACATTGTTTTTTCACAGCTTGAAAAACGCGGCTTACGCATAGGATAACACAATTTAAAATATATTTTTTATAAGCCCGAAAGATATAAGACTCACGACAAGCCCCGCCGCCATGACTCCCAAAAATATAGCCACAAAGGCTTTAGTCAGCTTCATCTTAAGGAGCGTAGCAAGCAGCGCGCCAGTCCACGCCCCCGTCCCCGGCAGCGGTATCGCGACAAAGAGAAAAAGACCAAAATATCCGTACTTATCTATCTGCTCTCTTTTAGAAAGCGCTTTCTCCTCAAGCTTTATTGCTATTTTGTCAAGATGCCTGACCTTCTTCATATACTCGAATGTCTTTGTTATAAATATCAGAATAAACGGTATCGGCAGCATATTCCCCAGCACTGCAAAAACATATGCCGGTAAAAATTCAATATTAATGAATCCGGCGGCTAAAAGACTTCCCCTGAGCTCAAGCAGAGGCATCATCGACACGAGAAAAACTATAATCTCACCGGGAACTTTTCCGCCAAGCAAGTCAACTATAGACTGCACTACTGAATCCATAAACAAAATTTCCTTTCAAGCAATATTTTATGAAATAGCCTTTACAAAATCCTTGTATGCAGCCTCCCATGCATCGTTTTCTGTAACGTCATACCTTGTCACATCAAACGATTTGGCGATAATTTTTCTCGCCTCTTTCACATCTGGGATCTCGCCGTTTGCTATGAGCTGAACGGCAACATTTCCTGCCGCAGTTGCTTCAATAGGTCCGGCTATAACAGGCACATTTGCAGCATTTGCCGTCATCTGGCAAAGGAACGTATCCTTTGTTCCGCCGCCAACCATATGTATTGCGCTGAAATCTCTGCCGCAGCATTCTTTAAGCTGTAGGAACGTGTACTTGTATTTCATGGCAATACTCTCATATATGCACCTTATAACCGCACCGTCTGTTTCAGGCACGTGCTGTCCCGTTCTCTCACAGTAATCCTTTATTCTCTTAGGCATATTACCGGGAGCAACAAATTCAGGAGCGTCGGGATCGATAAAGCACGTGAACGGTTTTTCTTTCCTTGCAAGCATTTCCATGTCTGCGTAGCTGTAATTTTTACCCTCTCTTTTAAACTGCCGCCTCGTCTCCTGTATGAGCCACAAGCCTATGATATTTTTCAAAAACCTTGTTGTATTATTGTACCCTGTTTCGTTCGTAATATTATATTTCTGAGAAAGCTCAGATATTACAGGCGCATCAAGCTCTGTTCCGAAAAGCGACCACGTTCCGCAGGAAATAAAAACAAAATCTTTCTCACTTGTCGGAACGGCAGCAACAGCACTTGCCGTATCGTGGGATGAAACGGCAATTACATTTTTGGCAGGGACATCAAGCTCGGAGCAAATCTCATCACTGAGCTTACCGATAACAGTTCCTCCGGGTACTATTTCAGGGAACCATTCTCTCTTGAAACCAAGCTTGTCCATAAGAGAATATTCCCACTTCTTCGTGTACGGATTCATAAGCTGCGTAGTAGACGCGATTGACACCTCAGCAGCCATCTTACCTGTCAGAAAATAATTGAACAAGTCCGGTGTAAGAAGTATTTTATCAGTAAGCTCAAGAATCTCAGGGTTTGTTTTTTTCATAGCATACAGCTGAAAAATCGTGTTGAGCTCAATTATCTGATTGCCGGTCAGATTGTATAAATCTTTTTTGGAAATGATGCTTTCCATTTCCTCGGGAACTCCTACAGTTCTCTTATCTCTGTAGTTGTAAGGATTTCCTATAAGCTCTCCGTCTTTTGAAATAAGTCCGTAATCAACGCCCCACGTATCGATGCCGATACTCTCAAAATCGACCGTATTCTTAGCCTTGATTATTCCCTGCTTTATTTCATGAAACAGCCTTAACGTATCCCAGTAAAATGATTTTCCTACAAGCACTGGATCGTTGTCAAATCTGTGTATTTCCTCCAAAGTGATTACTCCGTTTTCGTAATTCCCTATAATCGCTCTTCCGCTTGAGGCTCCGAAATCAAATGCAAGAACTTTCATACATAATCATCCTCCCATATATAAATTTAAAAAAAGCAGCTAAAAGCAGTCTGAGCAATTCTCTGCTTCTGCGAACAAACCCGGTTAATTACCCTCTTCCCTGCGTTCAACCTCATCTCCGTAAACGTATTCATCGGAGTATGCGTTGTCGCGTCTATCGGCGTACTGATAGCCGTAACCGTACCCATAGCCGTATTTATAACCATACTTATATCCGTATCTGTATCGGTATCTGTAGTTGTATCTTCTCTTGTAGCCTCCGTATGTTCCGTAACCTATTCCAGCCATGGGCTTGATATCGTTAATAATATATCCAAGTATTTTGGCTTCACTCATCTTCAGTGAATCTCGCGTCTTTTCGAGCAGCTCATAAATGGAATAGTTCTGACGCACTACCAAAACATAACCATCTACAAACTTCGCCATTGACGGCGCATCCGTTACAACCGTTACAGGCGGTGAATCGATGAATATATAGTCATATTTCCCGCTCAGCAAATCAAGCAGCTTTTCCATTTTGGAAGATGACAAAAGCTCAGCCGGGTTCGGTGGAATCTGCCCTGCCGTAATGCAGTCAAGATTCTTGTCCTCGACATGTTTTATAGCATCATCTGCACTGATAAGTCCGGCAAGTACATCCGAAAGTCCGTTGTCCTTCTCTATCTGCAAATATCTGTGAATCCTGGGCTTCCTGAGGTCACCGTCTATGAGCAGCGTCCTCGTTCCTGTCTGTGCAAAAGTTATAGCCATATTTAAAATTGTCGTCGTTTTTCCTTCTGACGGTTCGGCACTGGTAAAAATTATCCTTTTACATCTGTCTATATCCGCAAGCGCGAAAATCAAATTGGTTCTCGCAGACTTATATGCCTCGGTCACAGAAAAAGACATATGGGGATTCATAATTCTATCCGTCAAGTCGTCTGAAGAACGATTCTCTGTATTTTTTTTCAAACTATGCTTCTTTTCATTAAATTTCCCGATAAAGGCTGAGAGTCTACCGGTCATTGCTATTCAATCCTTTCATTATTCAGCGGACAGGCTCGGAATCTCCCCAAGCACCGGCTCATCGTATCTGCGCCTTAACTCATCAGCTGTTTTTATGTGTGTATCAAACAAATTCATCAGAAATATCACTCCTGCCGCGAGCACTGCACCCACAATAAGACCAATCATTGTGTTTCTCGATTTGTTGGGTGAAAACGGCGCCGTTGGCACATACGGTCTGTCAACAATTTCTACCGAACCGCCCCTTACAATGGCAAGCAGCTGATCCTCTGCTCTGTTTAAAATGCTGTCCAGTATACTGCATATATCCTGAGGATTTTCTCCCGTAACAGTTATTTCAAGAAGCTCTGTCTCATTTACAGATTCTATATCAAGCATCTTGCTTATCTCAGAATATGAATACTTGTTATTAAGGTCTCTTGCCACCTCTGTCAGGAATGTTCTTCGCTTAAGTATTTCTATATACGTAGATGCAAGCCTGTAGTTTGAATCAAGTCGGCCGACGCTTGTAACATCAAGCTGTGATGCCTCAGTGTCGCAGTTTACATACAGCGTGCCGTCTGTTTTGTATAGCGGTTCAACAAACAAATCGGTATAAATATACGTTGCTGACCCGAAAATAATCATGGTTATAACTATAAGCCACCATTTTCTTATCATCATATTTAAAACGTCAATAACGTTCAAATTATCTGTCAATAGTTCCACATCCCAAACAAGCTAATATATACAATCGTTGTCATTATACCATATGCCAATAAAAAAAACAAGCTATTTTGACTATTTTTTTATTTATTTTGCGTTAAAGTTGTATTTTTTCATAATTGACACACAATAATTGACAAATTTTCGTTACAATTTAATTAAATATCATAAATATACTTGAAAAAATTTTTTATTTATGATATAATACGTGCCAGCTGGTTCGGTTTTGCAGTCAGGCTTCAGATACGATTCAGCAAATCAATGTGCTTTTAAGCTCAGCCGGATAGAGCTGCCGCTTACCGGCGGGAAACAGTTCCGCCGTCAGATTGAGCCAAAAACCATAAAAATTCGCATATGTCCCAGTAGCTCAGCTGGATAGAGCACCGCCCTCCTAAGGCGGGTGCCGGAGGTTCAAATCCTCTCTGGGACGCCATTTACACCGCTTTTGCGGTGCTTTTTCTTTGTGCTAAAAATTTTCGATTTCTGTTTATCTGTTCCGTTTTTTTGCTAATAGGAAACGATCTCGTTTTTGAGATTTGTTAATAAGTTTTGTTTTTTGCTAATAGCTTAATTAGCATTGCTTCGGAACAGCATTTCGTTTCTTAATTCTTAGCAGCAATTAACTGTGATAGCGTTTGCAACAATTCGGGAGATTTTTGCAGTTGCTCTATCAATGCAGATACATCTAATGCAGCTTGTTCCTCTTGAGGTGCTTGCACATTTCTTAAATCAGCCCTGATATTATAGAATGA
>CALXSX010000121.1 GCA_944391265.1 uncultured Clostridia bacterium
GATATTTGTTGAAAACGATATGAAATATACCGTTCATGAAAGCGTTAAGCCGATTGATGGATATAAAAATATGAACAGGCAGCAAATGCTTGAGATAGTAAGGGAAAAGGGCCTTGTAGGCATGGGCGGAGCAGGATTTCCTACGTTTATAAAGCTCAATCCGAAGCAGAAAATTGATTACGTTATCGTAAACGGCGCCGAGTGTGAGCCTTATATAACATCTGACCACAGGAGAATGCTTGAGTATCCAGAGCAGGTTATAGAGGGACTTAGAATTGCAATGCAGATACTCGGCCTCAAAAAGGGGTACATAGGTATAGAGGACAACAAGACAGATGCGGCACAGCTTATAAGCGAAAAGCTCGGAGGCAGCAGCGATATAGAGGTGAGGCTCCTCAAAACTAAATATCCTCAGGGCGCTGAAAAGCAGCTTATATACGCCATAACAAAGAGAAAAGTCCCTTCTGGCAAGCTTCCGGCAGATGCCGGAGCGGTCGTAATAAATGTTGATACCGCTTATGATTTATGGAATGCTTTTGTAAACGGTATGCCGGTAATCGACAGAATCATTACGGTCAGCGGTGACTGTGTAAAGAATCCGTGTAATTTTTATGCGCGCACCGGTGTACCGTTTTCGTTTCTGTTTGAGCAGGCAGGCGGATTTACGTCAGAGCCGGAAAAAATAATATCGGGCGGTCCGATGATGGGCATAGCTCAGTACAATCTGAAGCCCGCTACCGTTAAAACGACGTCATCTCTTCTGGCTTTTCACGATATTGATGATATATTCAGTCAGGAAACGCCGTGCATCAGGTGCGGCAAGTGCGTTTCGCACTGCCCTATGCGTCTGGTGCCGCTGAAACTAAATAAGCTTTCCCTCGCTAAGGATTACGAGACGGCAGAAAAATATCATATACTTGACTGTATAGAATGCGGACTTTGCTCGTATGTTTGTCCGTCCAAGAAAAATCTTCTCCATAATATAAGAGTTGCAAAGCAAGCGGTTACGGCGCTGAAAAGAGCGAAGGAGGGTAAAAACTAATGAATAAACTTGTTGTATCATCATCTCCGCATATACATACAAGTGAAACTGTGTCCGGCATTATGCTTGATGTGCTGATTGCACTGTTTCCCGCGTGCATAGCGTCAATCGTGTTTTTCGGACACAGAAGTGCACTAATAATACTGACCGCTGTTGCGGCAAGCATGCTGAGCGAATGGATTTACAGAAAGGTTGCTAAAAAGGAATCGACGCTTTCGGACCTGAGTGCTATGGTAACAGGCGTTCTGCTTGCGCTGAACCTTCCTGTTACGATACCTCTTTGGATGGTTGTAGTCGGTGCTGCCTTTGCAATAATTGTCGTAAAACAGCTTTACGGCGGTCTCGGTAAAAATTTTGTCAATCCTGCGCTTGCTGGAAGGTGCTTCATGCTTATAGCATGGGCAGGCGCCATGACAACCTTCACCGCTCCGAACTTCAGCGGAATTGACGCGGTGTCAAGTGCTACGCCGCTTGCTGTTATGAAGGGAGCTGAGGGCTCGCTTCCGACGCTTTTGCAGGCATTTCTCGGCATAAAGGGAGGATCTATCGGTGAAACAAGCGGCCTTTGCCTCTTAATCGGATTTATATATCTGCTGATAAGGAAAGTGATTGACTGCAAAATACCGCTTTCTTACATAATAACATTTGCTGTGCTGACACTTTTATTCGGGAAAAACGGAGATATGCCTAAGCTTGAATATATGCTTATGCAGGTGCTGACCGGTGGACTTCTCCTCGGAGCTTTTTTCATGGCTACCGACTACGTAACAACGCCGACAACGCCTAAGGGCCACATAGTTTTCGGAGTAGGCTGCGGTGTTCTTACTTTTCTTATAAGGACATTTGGCGGTTACCCTGAAGGGGTGTCCTTTTCGATACTGCTTATGAACGTTGCGGCGCCGCTCATTGAGCGCGCTACCATGCCGAAAGCTTTCGGAACGGAAGGGGGCAAATTGCAGTGATAAACGTCAAAGAGATTTTCAGGGTAGGCTTGATTTTGTTTATAATAGCGGCTCTTTCATCGCTGCTGCTCGCTTATGCAAATCAGGTGACAGCCCCGCTTATAGAGGAAAATACCCGCAAAAAGACGGAGGCGTCAATGAGCGTTGTAATGCCTGATGCTGATACGTTTGAACAGGTTGAAAACACCTCAGATGACATAGTCGAGGCATACGTTGCGAAAGCCGGCGGAGAAACTGTCGGGGTTTGTATAGTTTGTGAAGAAAACGGATACAACGGCGCTGTAAGAATAGTTGCCGGTGTAGACGATGAGGGAAAGGTTACGGGAGTTGACATTCTGAGCCATTCGGAGACGCCGGGACTTGGTGCTAATGCGGAAAAGGATTCGTTTAAGGATCAGTTCAAAGGAAAAACGGCGGACATAGGCGTTGTAAAATCAAATGCCGGGGCTAACGAAATAAATGCCATTTCCGGTGCGACTATTACTTCAAGAGCAGTTACCGGTGCGGTAAACAAAGCGATTTCTGCCGCGGCTGATATTTTGGAGGAGGTGCAGTAAATGAAAGGAATAGAAGTTTTAAAAAGAGGTCTTATAACTGAGAATCCAACATTTGTGCAGCTCCTCGGTATGTGTCCTACGCTTGCTGTAACAACGTCTTTGAAAAACGGACTCGGCATGGGACTTTCGGCAACGGCAGTGCTAATCGCTTCAAATGTCATCATATCGCTTCTCAGAAAGCTAATTCCTGACAAAATCAGAATAGCGGCTTACATAGTTATAATAGCAACGGCAGTTACGCTTATTCAGATGATTTTGAACGCATACCTGCCCGACCTTGCGTCGTCGCTTGGAATATTCATACCGCTTATAGTGGTTAACTGTATAATTCTTGCACGTGCGGAGGCTTTTGCATCTAAGAATACGGTCGGCAAATCAGCGCTTGACGGACTCGGTATGGGGCTTGGCTTCACCGGTGCTCTCTGCATTATTTCAGCTGTGAGAGAAATACTCGGAAGCGGAACGATTTGGAATATACAGCTTTACGGAGACGTGATTCAGCCTGCGTCAATCATAACACTTGCGCCCGGTGGATTTATCGTGCTGGGTATAATAATAGGTGTGATAAATGCGATAAAAGGCAGGCACGAAAGCAAAGCTGCCGGAGAAAGGGGTTAACACATGGCTAAGGAAATAATTTCTATAATAATTGCTGCTCTGCTCACCGAAAACTTTGTAATGGTTAAGTTTTACGGTATCTGCCCGTTTCTCGGCGTTTCAAAAAAGGTTGAAACCGCTATGGGTATGGGAATGGCGGTAACTTTTGTTATGGCGATAGCCTCGATGATAACATGGCTTGTAAACCATTTCTTCCTTCAGCAGTTCAATCTCGAATACCTGCAGACAATAGCCTTTATACTGATAATTGCCGGGCTTGTCCAGTTCGTTGAGATGTTTGTAAAGAAGTCTATGCCGTCGCTTTATAACGCGCTCGGCATATATCTGCCGCTTATCACCACAAACTGCGCCGTGCTTGGTGTAACGCTTCTAAATGTTCAGAATGAGTACAATTTCTTTCTGTCATTCCTGTACGGCACGTTTGCGGCACTTGGATTTACTCTCGCGATAATACTTATGGCGGGTATCCGCGAGTATCTGGACGAAAAAGCGGTTGCGGCGCC
Source organism: uncultured Clostridia bacterium (assembly GCA_944391265.1). GTDB lineage: Bacteria > Bacillota > Clostridia > UBA1381 > UBA1381 > RGIG9115. Next base: position 3,683 of record CALXSX010000121.1, read on the forward strand.
GTTTCGAGGATTTCCCATCGCGCTTATAACAGCCGGACTTATGGCGATTGCGTTCACGGGATTTTCGGGATTTTCCATCTGATAAAATCGAAGGGAGAATAAATGCAATATGGGAGATATATTGATTGCCGTCGCAGTTGTCGGCGGCCTCGGACTTGTATTTGGATTGCTTCTCGCGTTTGCTTCTGAGGTATTCGCTGTAAAGCAGGACGACAGGATAGATAAAATACAGGATGCGCTTCCGGGAGCAAACTGCGGTGCGTGCGGATTCGCCGGCTGCAGCGCATACGCCGCCGCTATAGTAAATGACGGTGCTCCGGTTAATATGTGCTCTGTCGGTAAGAAGCCTGTTGCCGACAGCATAGCGTTGATTATGGGCGTAGATGCCGGGGAAGTAGCGGAAAAGGTCGCCCATGTAAAGTGCAGAGGTAACTGCGATGTTTCGCCTGCAAAATACGAATATGTCGGTATCAGTGACTGCATAGCTCTTTCAAAGCTTGCCGGCGGCATAAAGCATTGCCGCAATGCTTGCCTGGGACAGGGGACGTGTAAGACGGTATGTCAGTTTGACGCTATAACTGTGGAAAACGGTGTGGCTAAGATAAACGAGGAGCTGTGTACCGGCTGTGGAGCGTGCTCAAGGATATGTCCGAGAAATGTTATTGAGATGATTCCGAAAAAGGCAAAGGTCGTTGTAAACTGTTCCAATAACGAAAAGGGACAGTCGGCAAGCAGACACTGCAAATCAAGCTGTATCGGCTGTAAGATGTGTGAAAAGACGTGTGAACATGACGCAATCCACGTAGTAGATAATGTTGCGTTCATAGATTACTCGAAGTGCATAGGGTGCGGAAAATGCGCCGAGAAATGTCCTAAGGGCGTAATTTCCGTAAAAGCCGGATAAAAGTTAGACCGGACTGCAAAAACACAGTTTTTGCAGTCTGTTTTTTTATGCATGGATTCTATATTGAATATTCCCAGCCGCCGCATCATATATATTGTTATATGACTGAATTCGGACAGGGGGACGAAGCTTAATGATTCATTCAATTTCTGCAGAGGCGGCAGAAGAAAAATTCGGCGCTGATATGAAAAACGGACTGACAAGAAAGGAAGCGGCGTCAAGACTTTCAAAATACGGAAAAAACAAATTGAGCGATAAAAAAGGCAAAACGATAGTAATGCTTTTCTTTGAGCAATTTAATGATTTTCTTATACTAATACTTATAGCAGCCTCCTGCATTTCATTCTTTACGAACATTATGGAAAAAAGCGGTGATATAGCAGAGCCTATAGTTATACTTGCAATCGTCGTGCTTAATGCGCTGCTTGGTGTTATTCAGGAAAAGAGAGCGGAAAAAAGCCTTGAGGCGCTGAAGAAAATGACGTCGCCTTCCGCGAATGTCATAAGGGACAGCGCAGAGGTAAGCGTACCTGCCGAAGATGTTTGCGTGGGTGATTTGCTTGTTTTAAGATCAGGAGATGTAGCTGCATCGGACGTCAGACTTACGGAAAGCATAAATCTTGAGATAGATGAGTCGTCGCTGACAGGTGAGAGTGTGCCTGTCAGCAAGGACAGCAGTTATATAACTGACGAGCTGGCACCGCTTGCAGAGCGGCGGAATATGGTTTATGCCGGAACATATGTAACCGGAGGCAGGGGAAAGGGTATAGTAACTGCGTGCGGTATGGACACAGAGGTCGGAAAAATAGCGCAGATGCTTTCCGCAGACTCTTACGAAATGACTCCGCTTCAGAAAAAGCTTGAGCATATAGGCAAGGCGCTTGGAATATGCGCCCTGTCAATCTGCGCACTTGTGTTTGTCATAGGTGTGTGGCACCATCTTGCGCCTTTTGATATGTTTGTTACATCTATTTCACTCGCAGTAGCTGCAATCCCTGAGGGACTGCCGGCTATAGTTACGATAATGCTGTCTCTTGGAATGCAGAGAATGGCAAAATGCGGTGCAATTGTCCGGAATCTTCCGTCTGTTGAAACTCTCGGCAGTGCAGATGTAATCTGTTCTGATAAAACGGGAACGCTTACAAAAAACATTATGACTGTTCAGGAAGTGTTCGGTGATGAAAAGGCGGCGCTTTGTTACGGAGTACTCTGCACGGCGGAAAACACCAAAAATCCGACTGAGCTTGCCGTGATAAATGCGTTTAACGATAAGAAGCTGAAAACCCATCAGCATGAAAAGAAAGACGAACAGCCATTTTCTTCTGTTACAAAGCAAATGAGGGTGCTTTATAATAATCTTCTAACCGTTAAGGGTGCACCGGAAATAGTGTTAAAGAGTTGCGGTTATTACTTAGATAACGGAAAGACAGAGAAGCTTACAGATGCTAAAAGAAGGCAGGTTTTGAACGCAAACAAGAAATTTGCTGAAAAAGCCCTAAGAGTAATAGCCGTTGCATACAAGCAGGGAAATTGCAAAATTGATGATGAGGGACTTGTTTTCTGCGGGCTTATAGCCATGAGCGATCCGCCGAGAGAGGACGCTATTGAAGCAGTAAGGCTTTGCCAAAAGGCAGGCATAAAAACCGTTATGATAACCGGTGACCACATGGAAACAGCACGTGCCGTCGCATCACAGGTGAATATTTTAAAATCTCGTGATGAATGTATTTCAGGAAAAGAAATTGATAAGATGAGCGATGAGGAGTTTGAAGAAAATGTTGAAAAATACAGCGTTTTTGCAAGAACGTCTCCGGAGCATAAGGTAAAGATAGTGAAGGCTCTTAAAAAGCGCGGAAAGATTGTCGCAATGACAGGTGACGGTGTGAATGATGCGCCGGCGCTCAAGGCTGCTGACATAGGCTGCAGTCTTGGCAAAACCGGAACCGAGGTTGCAAAGGAATCGTCTGATATAGTTCTGACTGATGATAATTTTGCGACTATCGTAAAATCGGTAAGGATGGGCCGCGAGATATATGAAAATATAAAAAAGTCCGTTAAATTTCTGCTTTCGAGCAATATCGGCGAAATAATAACGGTATTTTTCGGAATTTTACTCGGACTTCCCACACCTCTGCTCGCACTGCAGCTGCTATGGGTAAACCTTGTTACCGATTCATTGCCGGCGATTGCTTTGGGCGTTGACCCGTGTGATGAGGACGTCATGCTGAGCAGAATAAGAACCGATAAGCTTTTTACGAAGGAAAAGGTTTTTGCGGTAATAATAGAAGGGCTTATGATAGGTGCGCTTGGCTTGCTCGCTTTTTGTATCGGTGTCTACATATACGGAAGTCTGACTGTCGGAAGAACTATGGCGTTTTGCGTTCTCAGCCTGTCTCAGCTGATACATTCGTTTAATATAAGAAGCGAGGGCAGTGTTATAGGCAGAGCATTTTTTAAAAACAAGCTGCTTGTTTTATCACTCGTCATCGGAGCTGCTATGCAGATAGGTGTTGTTTGTTTTCTCCCGGAGCTGTTTGGAGCCGCTGTGCTTTCGGCAGAAGCGTGGAAAACAGTTGCCGCATTATCCGTGTTGCCGCTTGTTTTGGTGGAAATACAAAAAAATATAAATGCAATACGTAAGAATCTGAATTAAAACAAGAAATTCTTTTATTCGAGCCTTAATTTGTGCTCAAGATATACCTCTGCATCTGGAGTACTGATGTGCGCCTGAATGCAGGGGTATTTTTTTATAAAATTAGGTTGCTGTGCTTCTTTTCGTTTAAATTGGCCCGATTTTACGGACTTATTCCTCTCTGTAATTCATTATTCTTTTTTCCAAAAAAATTCCTAATATACCATATATTTTATAAAACATTCACATATTTGGTATAAAACACAATATATTGTGTTGACAAATTATTTGGTGTGGTGTTATACTGATATTACCGAACGGTTTATTTTGAATTTTTAAGGGGGTTAATATAAATGGATTTTGAACAATGGAAGGGATTTAAAACCAATGTTTGGAATAAAGAAATCAATGTAAGCGACTTCATAAAGAAAAATTATACAATGTATACCGGCGATGAAAGCTTTCTTTCAGGACCGACAGAGAGAACTAAAAAATTAAACGAAAAGATACAGGAGCTTTTGAAGAAGGAAACGGAAAACGGCGGTGTGCTTGATATAGATGCTGACCGCATTTCATCGCTTCTCACGTATCCGGCAGGGTATATAGACAAAGACAATGAAATAATCGTCGGACTCCAGACCGACGCTCCGCTGAAGAGAGGGGTAAACCCGTTCGGCGGAATGAGAATGGCAAGAAGCGCCGCCAAAGCTTACGGCAAAGAAATTTCGCGGAGGATAGAGGACGCGTTTGAATTTAAAACAACGCATAACGACGGTGTGTTCAGCGTTTATTCAGACGATATGCTGAAGGCAAGACATTTCGGAATACTCACAGGTCTGCCTGACGCCTACGGCAGAGGCAGGATAATCGGTGATTACAGAAGATGCGCGCTTTATGGCGTTGATGTTCTTATAGAGGAGAAGAAAAAGGACAAGCAAAAGTACGGTGCGGAGGATATGACTGAGGACAATATCCGCCTTTGCCAGGAGCTTTACAAGCAGATTGATTTTCTCGGTAAACTCAAGGAAATGGCAAAGATGTACGGCTGCGACATAAGCGCACCGGCGGCAAATGCAAAAGAGGCAGTGCAGTGGCTTTACTTTGCGTACCTTGCTGCTGTTAAGGAGCAAAACGGAGCTGCCATGTCGCTCGGCCGTGTAAGCACTTTCCTTGATATATATATCGAAAGGGATATTGCTAACGGCACGCTTACTGAAGCCGGGGCACAGGAGCTCATAGACGATTTTGTGATGAAACTCAGAATAGTGAAGCAGCTTCGTACACCTGAATACAACGAGCTTTTCGGAGGAGATCCTACATGGGTTACGGAAAGCGTTGGAGGAATGACTGACCACAACGAGCCGCTTGTGACAAAAAACAGTTTCAGAATGTTAAATACTCTTTATAACCTCGGCACATCGCCCGAGCCAAATCTTACCGTGCTGTGGTCGCGCGATCTTCCGGAAAACTTCAAGAAGTTCTGTGCGAAGGTATCCATTGACACCGATTCAATACAGTACGAAAACGATGACCAGATGCGAAAGGTGTTCGGTGACGATTACGCTATAGCTTGCTGTGTTTCGGCGATGAAGGTTGGAAAACAGATGCAGTTTTTCGGCGCGAGATGCAATTTGCCTAAGCTTTTGCTGCTTGCTTTGAACGGCGGCTGCGATGAAAAGACAGGAACCGAGATTGCACCGAAAATGGCTCCCTATGAGGAGGACGTGCTCGATTATGATAAGGTCATAGAGAGATTTGAAAAATACAGCGAATGGATTTGCAGACTTTATATAAACACGCTTAATGTTATTCATTATATGCACGATAAGTACGCTTATGAGAAGATACAGATGGCTCTTCATGACACGCTCGTCGACAGGTTTATGGCATGCGGCGTTGCCGGTCTTTCCGTTATAGCCGATTCTTTGAGCGCAATAAAATATGCTAAGGTTGAGGTTGTAAGAAACGAGAACGGACTTATCAAGGACTTTAATATAACAGGCGATTTCCCGAAGTTTGGAAACGATGATGACCGGGTGGATGACATTGCCATATATGTACTTGGAAACATATATAACAATTTAAGAAAGCACAAGACGTACAGAGACGCTGAGGTAACTTTGTCCGTGCTCACCATCACATCAAATGTTATGTATGGCAAAAAGACGGGTGCAACTCCTGACGGACGAAAGGCAGGAGAGCCGTACGCACCGGGAGCCAATCCTATGCATAACAGGGAAAAGAACGGGGCTCTTGCATCGCTCAGTTCAGTTTCTAAAATCCCGTACACGATTTGCCGTGACGGTATATCGAATACGTTCTCAATAACTCCTCAGGCGCTTGGCAAGACAAAGGACGAACAGGTAAACAATCTTGTTTCAATACTCAAAGGATATTTTGACAGCGGCGCGCATCATATAAATGTAAATGTTTTAAACAGAGAGAAGCTTATCGATGCGTACAATCATCCAGAGATGTATCCTAACCTCACTATACGTGTGTCCGGATACGCGGTTAATTTCTGCAAGCTCAGCAGAGACCAGCAGAAAGAGGTCATTATGAGGACGTTCCATGAAAAAATGTAACACGGCATGTATGGAATAAACAGACTGAGTGATTTTTAATTTATGCTAAGAACGAAACGAATAGCGGAGGTCGATTAACAGTGACAGGAAAAATAAACTCCGTTTACACCGGAAGCGGCGTTGACGGACCGGGGATAAGAACTGTAGTGTTTTTTCAGGGCTGTCCGCTGAGATGTGTATATTGTCATAATCCGGAGACGCAGCCGCTGTCAGGCGGTGAGGGGATAAGCTCCGTTACGCTTTTAGAACGCATATCAAGGTACAAGAATTACTACGGAGATGAGGGCGGAATAACGTTTTCGGGCGGAGAGCCGCTCATGCAGGCAGAATTTCTTTATGAAATGATTAAGTTATGCAAAAACGAAGGTATAAAAACAGCTGTCGATACAGCGGGCTCTGTCATGTCCGATACGGTAATGAGCTGTATAAAAGAAGCTGATCTCATTATTCTTGACATAAAAATGGACAGTGAGGAAGATTATAAAAAGTATATGAACGGCAGCTATAAAAAGACGGTAGATTTTCTTGACGCATGCTGTAAAGCTGGAACGGACGTATGGCTCAGAAAGGTAATAGTGCCCGGTATAAACGACAAAGGCGAGAGTGTTGAAAATCTTGTCAGTCTAGCTCAAAGATTCGGCTGCGTACGAAAGGTAGAGCTGCTGCCGTTTGAGAATATGTGTTCTGAAAAATATGAGAGAATAGGCTTAAAGTTTCCGCTTGCCGGAGTTGAGCCAATGGATAAAGGCAGACTTGAGATTTTGAGCAGGCAGATTCCGGAAGAGTATAAATAAAAAGACTGCTGCGTAAGCAGCAGTTTTTTTTGTGGTAAAAAACAGAGCAAGCAGCACTGCTTGCTCCTTTGTGGAGGAGAGAGTGGGATTCGAACCCACGGACGCTTGCACGTCACCGGTTTTCAAGACCGGCTCTTTCAACCGCTCAGACATCTCTCCGAACTGACGAAAAACATTATATCATAATTATCGGCATATGTCAATACCTTTGCTTTAAAAAAATTTTTTTGACTGAAATTTATAATAAATTTGTGGGGGAGATAATATTATTTGTAATTTATAAACATTAAAAAATTTTTTTAAGTAAAATACTTGACACTTATCGTTTTATGATGTATAATGTGTAAAGTTGATTACCTTTACAGAGGGATTGAGATGAGCAAGGATCTGAGTGTAAGTATTTTAATTGATTTTTATGGACAGCTTTTGACTGAAAAGCAGGCGGAGGCGCTTGATTTATATTATAATGACGATCTGTCGCTCAGCGAGATTGCCGATGTTATGGAAATAAGCAGGCAGGGAGTGCGCGACTTTATCAAAAGAGGTGAGAAACAGCTCGCCGAATATGAAGCAAAGCTTGGTCTTGCCGGCAGATTTACACAGATAAAAGCAAAGCTTGAAGATATAAATAAGCTGGTTAAAACACTCAGAGTAAGTATGGGAGATAAAGAGGAATTAAACAAAATAGAGAGCTTGGTCAAAACAATTTCAGATAAGGTATGACCGAAGCTGTATGAGAGGTGAATCAGATGGCGTTTGAAAGCCTCGGTGATAAGCTGCAGGGCGTGTTTAAAAAGCTTCGCGGCAAGGGCAAAATAACGGAAAAAGATATAAAAGATGCTATGCGTGAGGTTAAGCTTGCGCTTTTGGAAGCGGATGTTAACTTCAAGGTGGTAAAGCAGTTTGTAAATGCCGTTTCTGAAAAGGCTGTCGGCCAGGAGGTTATGGAATCATTGACGCCGGGCCAGCAGATAGTTAAGATAGTAAATGACGAGCTGACTGCTCTCATGGGCGGTGAGTGCTCTAAGCTTGAATTCAGCAACAGACCGCCGACGGTTTTCATGATGTGCGGACTTCAGGGCGCAGGTAAGACAACGGCCTGCGGCAAGCTCGCAAAGCATCTTATAAAGACGATGGACAAAAGGCCGCTGCTCGTAGCTGCTGATGTTTACAGACCGGCAGCAGTAAAACAGCTTGAGGTGCTTGGCAGTCAGGTAAATGCGGCAGTGTTCTCTATGGGAACAGACGTTTCGCCTGTTGAAATAGCAAAGCGCGCAGTTGAGCACGCTGTAAAGCACGGGAATGACCCTGTTATTATAGATACGGCTGGCAGACTTCATATTGATGAGGAGCTCATGAATGAGCTTAAATCTATAAAAGACGCAGTAAATCCGAAAGAGATTCTTCTCGTTGTTGACGCTATGACGGGTCAGGACGCTGTTAATGTAGCTGAAGCGTTTAACAAAGAACTTGATATAACAGGCGTTATCCTTTCTAAACTTGACGGTGATGCAAGGGGCGGAGCTGCGCTTTCCGTAAAGCAGGTTACGGGGAAACCAATAAAACTCGCTTCAGTCGGCGAGAAGCTTACTGACCTTGAAATGTTCTATCCTGACCGAATGGCATCAAGGATACTCGGAATGGGAGATGTGCTCACGCTGATTGACAAGGCTCAGGAGGCACTCGACGATAAGAAGGCGGCAGAGCTTGAAAAGAAGATAAAGGAGCAGAGCTTCGGTCTTGATGACTTTTTGGAGCAGTTCAAGCAAATACGCAAAATGGGCTCACTCGGGCAGATTCTCGGTATGCTGCCTGGCGTGGACAAAAAGATGCTTGAAATGGTCGATACGGAGGAAAATGAAAAGAAAATGGTTCGTATCGAGGCAATTATTCAGTCGATGACAAAAGAGGAAAAGAGAAATCCTCAGATTATCGGTGCGAGCAGAAAGATACGCATTTCAAAGGGAAGCGGTACAAGGGTGCAGGACGTTAACCAGCTTCTGAAGCAGTTCTCCGAAATGCAGAAATTTATGAAGCAGTTTTCCGGCGGAAAACAAAAAAGAATGATGAAAAGACTTAATAAATTTAGATAAATGTCTTTATATCCGGTCAAGGAGGTGAAAATAGAAATGGCAGTTAAAATCAGACTCAGAAGAATGGGTGCGAAGAAATCTCCTTTTTACAGAGTAGTAGTCGCAGATTCAAGATATCCGCGCGACGGAAGATTCATTGAAGAGATTGGCACCTACGATCCTATGACAGAGCCTGCAACAATCAAAATTGATGGCGAAAAGGCTAAGAAATGGATTGGAAACGGCGCTCAGCCGACTGATACCGTAAAGGCACTTTTAAAGAAGAGCAATATTCTTTAATAGCCGGGATAGTGGAGGAATAATCATGAAGCAAGTATTGGAAATTATTGCAAAATCGCTTGTTGACCATCCCGAAGCTGTCAGCATTAACGAGATCCCTGGTGATGATTCGATTACGCTTGAACTGAAGGTAGCCGAAGACGACATGGGGAAAGTGATTGGCAAGCAAGGAAGGATAGCTAAAGCTATCAGAACGGTTGTTAAAGCGGCTGCAAGCCGTGAAAACAAACACGTTGTAGTTGAGATTGTTTGATGCTCAGCCGAAGAATATTTGAAAAAATCCGCCGCTCTGCGGATTTTTTTCAAATATAAAATTTTACGGGTATTTTCTGGTTATGGAGTTGAATTTTATGGACAGGCTTGAAATAGGAAAGATAATAAATACACATGGCCTAAGAGGCGAAGTAAAAGTCGTTTCGTGGACGGATTCGCCTGAGGATTTTGAACGCATAAAAACGGCTTATATTATGGCGAAGGAATCTGATATAAAGGTTACTGTAAAGAGCATAAAATACCAAAAAAGCAATCTTATCGTAAAATTTGCCGGGTTTGACAAGATAGAGGATGTGGAGATGTACAAGGGCTGTGTGCTCACTGCTGAAAGGGACGAGCTTCCTCCGCTTCCTGAGGGCGTGCATTACATTGTTGACCTTATAGGCTGCACCGTAAAAGGTGATGACGGAGAGGTGATAGGCACGCTCGAGGACGTGTTCACGGCAGGCGGAGGAGATGTATATGACGTTTCAAGGCAAGGCAAATCAAACCTTCTTATTCCGACTGCGGGAGGAGTTGTTCAAAGCATCGATATATCATCAAAGACGGTAGTTGTAAAACTTCCGGAGGGGCTGGAGGATTAAATGAACTCGTTTTATATACTGACATTGTTCCCGGAGATGTTTGAAGCGACTCTTCGAAACAGCATTATTGGCAGAGCCGAAAAAAACGGGCTTATAAAGCTCAAATTTATCAATATACGTGATTTTTCCGAAAACAAGCACAGAAAAACGGATCTCTATCCGTACAGCGGAGGCGGAGGAATGATAATGACTCCGGAGCCGATTTACAACGCATGGAAAAGCGTTGCTGATGAGCTGGGCAGAAAGCCGTTTACGATATATATGACGCCTCAGGGCAAGGTGTTCAGTCAGGAGACTGCAAAGAGTCTGCTTGAAAAAAAGGATATCGTGCTGCTTTGCGGTCACTATGAGGGTGTAGACCAGAGGGTTCTCGACGAGATAGTCGATATGGAGATATCGCTCGGTGATTTTGTTCTTACCGGAGGGGAGATACCTGCTATGGCTGTTGTGGACGCTGTTTCAAGAATGGTTCCCGGAGTTTTAAGCGATGAAAAATCGTACTCCGAGGAGTCTCATTATTCAGGGCTTTTGGAGTATCCTCAGTACACAAGGCCGGAGGTTTTTATGGGAAGAAAGGTACCGGAAATTTTGCTTTCCGGCCATCATGCGAACATACAAAAATGGAAGAGGGAGCAGTCGCTCCTCGTAACTAAAGAGAAAAGACCCGATTTGCTTGAAAAGGCAAATCTAACCGCTGAGGATATTGAATTTTTAAAGAAAAATAATTAGAAAAAGGTAATATTTATCATATCTCCTTCATAAAATATAATAGCTGTCAGAGTGCTGCCGGTTACTTATGTCTTATGGAGGTTTTTTTGTTGCGCAAATTGAGCATAATATACATGATTTTCATGATTGTTGTCACTGCGGCTGATTTTATGCCGCACAGGCAGACATCGTCAGATATGGCTAAGGCTGAGCTGTTTTTTGTTGATGCTCATATGATGAGACTCGTTTCGATAGATTATTACATAACAGATACAGATGCGGAAAAGCAGGCGAAAATAATAGTAACAGAGCTTATAAAGGGCAGAGACGGAAATGATGTGATTAGGAGGCTAATCCCGAATCACAAGGATGCACTTTCAGTAAAATTGAAAGATGAGGTTGCTGTGGTTGATGTCAATATGAAGTACTTAGATGAATATGAAACGGGAAAGCTTCAGGAAGAGCTTTTTGTTTATCAGATAGTAAATTCACTCTGCTCATTAGATGGTATAAATAGGGTTAAATTCACTTTTGACGGTGAGCAGAAAAAGAATTTTATAGGAGATATGGATATGAGGGAGGCATATGTGCCGGATTATTACGTATAGTCAATAAAAATATTAAATATAAAGGCGAAGTGCTGTGTTAATCAGTGCTTCGCCTTTTTTATCAATTAGATATTTTAAATAAATTATTAACAGCGGTAACAGCCTGCTCAGTGGTTATAAAGCCTTTCGGCTCGAAATTTCCGCCGGTGCCTGACATAATTCCGTTTGAAGCTATGAAGCTTACAGAATCAAGCGCCCATGACTCAATCTGAGACATATCACCGAAAGCAGTATTGTTTTTCCCGTATGAACTGATGCCAATTATCTGGCAGGCGTTTTTCAGAATAACTGCCGCCTGCTCTCGAGTGAGAGCATCGTCCGGCTTGAATTCCGTTTCGGAAACTCCGCCCACAACTCCAAGCGCGTGCAGCATATTAACGTAGCTGTCCGAGGTGTCGTTAAAATAATGCGTCAGGTAAGCTACGTCTGTATCGCGAAGATAGTTCTCAAGATTTGAGTAATTAAGCGATACGGCTATTAAATTCCCTATCAGGAGGCAAAACTCTTGCCTTGAAATTGCCCTTCCGAAACAATTATTTATTTCAAACGGCAGCAAAGAGTTTTCCGCACTGTACATGACCTGTTCAACAGCCCATTGCTCCGCGGGGAAGTTAAGGTAGTCGGGGCTTTCATTTATTGTAAACACGTTGTGATCGTATGTGTTTTCAGATGACATGAAGCTTGAGTAAATAGAGCCTATTACGTCTATCTCTTCATCAGTGCCGTAGCATATATAGTTTGAATCTCCGTATTTTCCGACCTGAACACCGGAATTTATAAAATATGGCTTTTCACCGGAGCTTGTCTCAAGAACAATGCAAACGCCGCTGAATGGGTGCTTGTTTATCTTTCTGTAAACTAACGCCGTGTCGGCTACCGCTACAAACTGGTTTATCTGTGACTGTGACAGCTTCATTGCCTTTGACTTTTCAAGGCTCATAACATAGCCTCCTGTCACTTCCGATTCATCACCTATACCCATAGCCTCAAGTATTGTGAGTTCTTCCTCGTTATAGACATCAGCTGCAAACGCCGCCGTGCACGATATAAAAAACAATGATGTTATAAGTAAAACATAAATGTATATTTTTTTCATAAAGTGACCTTTCAGATATTTTTTTAACCGGCATATGGCCATATAACAGCTGTCTTGCCGTTAGGCAGCTCTATAAAATATTCAAATTTTGACGGATCCTTTTCGTCAACATAGCAGTCAAGCACTTCAAAGCTTGTGAGAGTGTCTGAGTAGATTATATCATTGTCGGTTACATTGTTTACATATGAGCCTTTGTTGTATAGTGTCACCTCTTCATACGAAAGCGGCTGATTATCGTTATAAAGCCTTGTAAATGTTCTGCCTACAGCTGAATCGGTCTTCCACAAATAACGAATCAGATCTGAATCTTCGAGTGAGTAAACTCCTGAACAAAGCATCGTATCAAGAAAACAAAGACCGTCAGTATCAGATATGATATTTTCAGCTCCGTCAATGAACAGTTTGTTTTGAAAATAAATCATGCCGTCGGCAGAATTGTTTGCTTTAATCTGGAAAACATCTGAACCGTTGTATCTGTACACGCCTGCACATCTTCCGTCTTCGCTGTTATAAAGGACTAATATTTCAGTATATCTGTCCGAACCCACAATGTCTGCTACCGCTACTCCGTACGGTTCAAGATCGGTTGATAGAACAGAATTGAAGCTCGCCCCGTTAATCCAGAGAGCAGGTGTATTAGTTGTGCCGTCTGCTGATTTTTTCAGAGGTATAAATGCAAGCAGATCGTTTTCACCGTTCCCGTCAAGGTCGAAGCATGGTATGTCAGAGAGGTCGCTTGTAACAACAAAGCCTCCGTCTTCAAGCGTCATAAACCCGGTTCTCCACTGTGCATTTGCCCTGTATTCCTTGCCGGTGGTTGATATGAGAACCGAATTTCTTACAGAATTCCATGTAACACCGAAATCCATAGCTTCGGCGATTGCCCGTACAGGAATAGAAAGCCTTTCATTTATTATTGTGGCAGGAACATCAATTGCAACCGGCTTTCCGTTTTTCATTAGATACGGGTCGCCTATTTTTGTAGTAACGGTATAGTTGCCTTTTGTCAGCGTCGCAGTCTGGGTGTCGGCATTCCAGTCCACCGTGGCACCTGCTTTTTCAAACACTGCCCTTACGGGTACCATTGTTCTGCCGTCGAGCAGGGTTGGCGCCTGGTCAAAAGTGACCTCCGAGTTGTCAACAAATACCTTTATAGACGTTTCTGCAATAGCAGATACTGCTGACGCTGCAATTATTCCCGCAGTTAAAGCTGATATGGTGAGTATTCTTAATTTCATAGTAACTTTCCTTTCTGTAAACTTATTTTAATCGTTACTCCGATACCTTCTCGGGAACTGCACCCTGAGACCCTGAACCGGTATTTCCTTGAGGTGATTCCGGCTCAGTAACGGGATTCGATTCAGATTCTTGCCCGCTGTCCGGATTTTGTTCAGGGCGCGTCTGTGAATTTGACCCTGTTCCGCTGCCTTCAGGAGGCTGAGATTTTTCCGGAACGTCCGTATCATCATCGTTTGAATTCGGCTCTCTGGATGAGTTTTCAGTGCTTTTCGGTTTATCGGTGTCTTCTGGTTTCTGTGTGCGATTTGAATTTGACGAGCTTTTGTGGCTGCTGCACGTTTTCTTTGGCTGCGTACCCGTCAAGAAGCACACTGTTGTTGAATTGCATGAGGACCTTGCCAGGTCTCCGCTGTCAAGACATATTTCCGCTTCGACAACGCCCTGAGGTATTTCAACCTCCTTTTCCTCAAAACCTGAGTGAACGTCTTCCATAACTTTTTTCCAAACGGAAATAGCAGGATTAGATGAAGCGCTTATAGCTTTCGGCGAATCATAGCCATACCAAACGGCGGCGGCATAGTAATCCGTTAAACCGACAAACCATTTATCTATGTTATCGTTTGTCGTTCCTGTCTTTCCGTATGTCGTTATATCAGACAGACGGGCTGAGCGTGCTGTCCCGTATGAGCCGTAAACAGGCTGACGCAGAAGGCTTTTCATTACGAATGCCGTTGACGGCTTAAGAGCCTGCGTGGTATCAGGTGTGTTTTCAAGAATGGTATTGCCTGACGCGTCAACAACCTTCGTGTAGGTGTATGGCCTTATATATTTTCCCCCGTTTAAAAATGTTGCGTATGCCGCCGTTATTTCTTCAACAGTTACACCGCGTGTAAGTCCGCCCAAAGATATTGAGCTGTAGTTTTTATCGGCCGATTCGAGCGTTGTAAATTTGAAATTATTCTGAAGGTAGGAAAACGATTTGTTTATGCCGACCATGTCAAGCACCTTAACCGCCGGAATGTTCGAGGATCTTCCGACCGCCTCGCAGATGGTCATGTCTCCCTTGAATCCTCTGTAAGAGTTGGACGGCTCCCAGTTATCGCTGCCTATGGTGATTTTTTCGTCAGTCACGATTGTAGCCGGTGTAACCTTTTCAAGCTCTATCGCCGGGGCGTAAACAGACAGTGGCTTTATCGCCGAACCGGGCTGCCGCACAGCCTGTGTGGCTCTGTTGAAGCCGCGAGTATCTGTTTTCTTTCCTATGCCTCCGACCATTCCCTTGATCTGACCGGTATACGGGTCTATAATAACCATTGCTGACTGGGCTGAGGAGCTTGGGAAATTAGACGTGTTTTCAAATACCTTCTCAATTTTCTCCTGTATCTCCGGGTCAATGGTGGAATATATCTTAAGGCCACCGTTCGTAATCTGCTGATTCGCAAAATCCTCTGAGTATCCCTTTAGATCCTGCAAATCCTTAACAACATCTTTAATAACTTCATCAACGAAATAAGACGTTATATTAGATTCAGTGTCAGTCTTGTGACCTACCACTTTAAGTGAACTTGATACAGCTTCGTCATATTCTTCCTGAGAAATTTTGCCGAGCTCAAGCATTTTTGCTAAAACAAGATTTCTTTTTTCTATATTGTTTTCAGGGTTCGCTATCGGGTCGAATTTTGCCGGGGTCTGCGTTATTCCTACTATAGAAGCAGCTTCCGCAAGCGTCAGCTCATCGGCTGATTTGTTGAAGTATGTGTTTGAGGCAGCCTCAACACCATAGCAGCCGTTGGCAAAATATACGATATTGAGGTAAAGAGTCAGTATCTCATCCTTTGACAGCTGTTTTTCGAGCGCTATAGCGCTCATCATTTCTTTGATTTTTCTTGTAGGACTTTTTTCTTTTTCATTCGTAATGTTTTTTATTACCTGCTGAGTAATCGTGCTTCCACCGTATGAGGAATCACCTATTCCTATTTTTGAAAGAAGATATTTCACTGTAGCTCCGAAGGTTCTTTTCAAATCAACTCCGTGGTGCTTTTCAAAGCGTTCATCCTCTATGGCAATTGTCGCTTCCTTCAAATTGTCACCAATCTCATCGCTCGACACCCATTTCCTGTTGACGGTGGATTTTATCTGCTCAAGCTCCTTATATGTTCCGTCGCTGTCCTCGTACATTATATACGAAGAGTAGTTGAGTGCAAGATCGCTTATATTCATATCTGCAATCTCTGTTGATACTGCTGTATACATTCCTATACCAACGCCCGTTCCGACTATGACGAGTATTATTCCTATAATAAGAACGGCAATCCCAACGCCGTTAAAAAACTTGTGAGTCTTTTCCTTCCTTGCATTTTTTTTAAGCCGTTTTTCAAGGCGTGTAGAATTTCTTTTACCGGAGGATTTCTTGTTTCTCGACCTGTGCAGGTCTTCATCCCCGGGGTAGTAATTATATTTATTATCATCCTGGTAGTCCAAAACCCTACTCCTCCAATTCATTTTTGATAAACATAACCAACTTTATTATATAGGAAAACATATATTTTTTCATGACTTTTTTCAAAAAAGTAATAAATTACGTATAAAAAAATGACATTTGCAAAAAATAGAATAAAGCATTTTATACACAAATATTCTGGAAGGTGATTAAAGTGAGTAAAAAAACAGGTATTGTGGCAGCATCAGCGGCAATTGTAATTTTTGCTGTATCATTTTTAATTGGTGTGTTCATGGCTTCAGAAAACGATGATATCAGTAAATCTGAATTCCCTTCTCCGGCTCCGTCTGAAACACAGGTGATTTCACCGACCACTGTTCCTGAAGAACGCGATATTTACAAAATAGTGCTGGAATCAAGCTCTTTAATATTGTATAAAAATGACCAGGAGATAAAAAGAATTACGGTAAGTCCTGAGGTATTTCCGTCAGCCGATGTAAATCTTTTATCTAATGGTATTGTGTATGATGATTATGAAGCGGCGCTTGTTGATTGGGAAAGTTTATCAAGTTAATAAAAAATAAAGAAAATATGAGAAAAAAAGAGAAAACTAGAGAAATAGAGACTTATTTTATATTATTGGCTTCATGCTGATTCAGACAGAATTTGCCTATTTTGCAAAAAAAGTTCATAATATTGTTAGCACTCAAGGTGAACGAGTGCTAACAACGGCGATTTTTAAGGAGGAGATATATAATGAAGATCAAACCATTGGCTGACAGGGTTGTCATTAAAATGTGTGAGGCTGAAGAAGTCACTAAAGGCGGTATCATTTTAACAAATGCTGCGAAGGAAAAGCCGCAGGTTGCAGAAGTCGTTGAGGTCGGACCGGGCGGAATGGTTGACGGCAAGGAGATAAAGATGACTGTTACAAAGGGTGATAAGGTTCTTATTTCCGAGTACGCCGGAACAAAGGTAAAGCTTGACGGCGAAGAATATGTTATTGTAAGACAAAACGATATTCTTGCAATTGTTGAATGATTTGGAGGTAGATTGAAATGGCTAAACAGATTAAATTCGGTGAGGAAGCAAGGCATGCGCTTGAAAGAGGTATAAATCAGCTTGCTGATACGGTTAAAATTACACTTGGACCTAAGGGAAGAAATGTTGTTCTTGATAAAAAATTCGGTTCACCGCTCATCACAAACGACGGTGTTACCATTGCCAAAGAGATCGAGCTCAAGGATCCGTTTGAGAATATGGGTGCACAGCTTGTAAAAGAGGTTGCTACAAAGACAAACGATGTTGCAGGTGACGGAACTACGACAGCTACTCTTCTTGCACAGGCACTCATTAGGGAAGGCTCAAAGAATGTTACGGCAGGAGCTAACCCGATGATAGTCAGGAAGGGTATCCAGAAAGCAGTTGATGCTGCTGTAAAGGAAATAGTTGCAAGTGCTAAAAAGGTAAACGGCAAGGCTGATATAGCGAGAGTTGCTTCCGTTTCCGCTGCAAACGACACTATCGGTGAGCTTATTGCAGACGCAATGGAAAAAGTTACGGCAGACGGCGTAATTACTGTTGAGGAGTCAAAGACTGCAGAAACATACAGCGAGGTAGTTGAAGGTATGCAGTTTGACAGAGGATACATTTCACCTTATATGGTTACTGACACAAATAAGATGGAAGCTGTCATAGATGATGCATATATACTTATTACAGATAAGAAGATTTCAAATATTCAGGAAATTCTTCCGCTTCTTGAGCAGCTCGTGCAGGCTGGTAAAAAGCTCGTTATTATAGCTGAGGATGTTGAGGGCGAAGCACTGGCAACTCTTATTGTCAACAAGCTCAGAGGCACATTTGCAGCAGTTCCTGTAAAGGCTCCTGGATTTGGTGACAGAAGAAAGGAGATGCTCAGAGACATCGCAATTCTTACAGGAGGCGAGGTTATTTCTGAGGAGCTCGGACTTGAGCTTAAGGACACTACGGTAGAACAGCTCGGCCGTGCAAGACAGGTTAAGATCCAGAAGGAAAACACAATAATAGTAGACGGCGCAGGAGATGCAGATGCTATTAAGGCAAGAGTTTCTGAAATTAAAGCGGCTATTGAAAACACAACATCTGAGTTTGATAAAGAGAAGCTCCAGGAAAGACTTGCAAAGCTTTCCGGCGGTGTTGCTGTAATTAAGGTCGGCGCTGCAACAGAAACAGAAATGCAGGAGATGAAGCTGAGAATAGAAGATGCTTTGGCTGCTACGAAAGCTGCTGTTGAGGAAGGAATAATCCCCGGAGGCGGAACGACTTATATAAATGCTATGCCTGCTGTAGAGAAACTTCTTGATGAAACAGAGGGTGACGAAAAGACAGGCGTTCAGATAGTTCTGAAAGCTCTTGAGGAGCCTGTAAAGCAGATTGCAAAGAATGCCGGACTTGAGGGCTCGGTAATTGTTGACAAGGTTAAGGCTCAGAAAGTGGGAATAGGATACAATGCTCTTACAGGAGAATATGTTGATATGCTTAAAGAAGGTATTGTTGACCCTGTAAAGGTAACGAGAAGTGCTCTTCAGAACGCTGCAAGCGTTGCAAGCATGGTACTTACGACAGAAAGCCTTGTAACGGATATGCCAGAGCCGGAGAAGCCGGTGCCGGCAGCTGATCCTTCAATGGGCGGAATGTATTGATAATAAAAAAATATTGTGCGGCTGTAGACGTGTGTTTACAGCCGTATTTTTAATAAAAAAAACGACCCGTAAAGGGTCGTTTGCTGTTTTTATGCTATTCAATTGTAAACCCCGTATTAGAATCATAATCCTCTGAGGGCTGCGCATCTCCAAGCTGATCAGTGTTTTCGACTTTTTCAAGCCGATTTACAGATACTTCGTATGCAGTTTTTGTTACTACCTCATCTTCGGAGAGCTTTTTCTGGTACGTCCTTGACTGGATTCTTCCCCAGACGCGAATGTTTTCTCCTACCTCAAAGCTTTTGCTGTACCTGGCGTTTCTTCCCCAGGCGATAATTGGAATATAGTCTGATTTGTTGTATGTTCTGTTGACTGCGAGGAGCATATCCGTTATCTCTCTGCCGAAGGGCGTTGTCCTGTAAACAGGCGCCTTGCATATATACCCGTCCAGATATAGCTGATTCGGGTTTTTCGGCGCATCTTCATCGTAAGGTATTATATCCTTGGCAAAAACCGTCAGTATGAGTTTGTTGGTATTCTCGTCTGTGCTGTTGTATGACCTGAACTGACCGTTGATTTCTACTGATGAGCCTTTTTCGCATTTGCAGTCAAAAAGAAGTCTTTCCGATGTCAAAACCTTTATCAGGTCGTATGTTCCGCTCAGACGCGGCACCTTAAGCGTAAATATGTAAAATTTTTCACCATAGACCTGATGGCTGAAAGACAATTCGTCATCGACAGTCCCAACCAAAGTTGCCTGATTATTCCCGTTGTACTCCATTTGATAATCCTCCTGTTTGTTATTCGTATCATCAGGATACTACTTAAGTATTTTTATATATAATTATATATATGTTATCGAAAATAGTTTTATGATAAAAATCGGAAAATTTTTATGAATATACTAAAGTAATCCTGTGTGATATTTATAAAAAAACTTGACATAAAGTTAATAGCATAGTAAAATTATCTTTAGCTTAAGTATACGCCAGAAAAATTATCAAGTCAATAGATTTTTGATATAGTTAACAAAAAAGAAACAAATAATATACATTTTTTAAGGATGGAGAGCGATAAAAGTGACATATGAGCAGGCGGTAAACTATATACATTCATCACCTAAATTTCCTAAAAAACCAGGTAATGCGCCGCTGCTGAAAATTTTGAATGAATTTGGGAATCCGCAGGACAAGCTTAAGTATGTGCATGTTGCAGGAACCAATGGCAAGGGCTCTGTATGCGCTATGACGGAGTCTGTTTTACGCAGGTGTGGCTATAAAACGGGATTGTTTACATCGCCGTATATTGAGGAATTTGGAGAGAGGATAAGAGTTTGCGGCGAAATGATAAGCGGAGATGAGCTTGCTGAAATAACGTCGGAGGTAAAGGGCTGCATGGAAAAAACAGGTGTGTATTTACCTGAATTTTCACTGATTTTTGCAATTGCCGCAATATATTTTGAGCGCTGCTCGTGCGAAGTTGTAATCCTCGAAACGGGACTGGGAGGCAGACTTGACGCTACGAACGCGATAAAAACACCGCTTGTGTGCGCAATCACATCTATAGGATACGACCATATGCAGTACCTTGGGAATACAATAGAAGAGATATGTTCGGAAAAGTGCGGCATAATAAAGGAAAACTCATCTGTTGTACTTTATCCCGTTCAGAAAGACGCTGTTTTCAGAGTAGTTTCAGAGTTTTGCAAAAGGGAAAATGCTGAATTGATAGTACCTCAGCTGCCGGAAATTAATACCGATAATACGTTTTCATATGACGGGCGGAAATACAAACTTTCCCTGGAAGGGGATTTTCAGGCGTATAATGCCGTCGTAGCCATTGAGGTGCTGAGGACGCTGTCTCAGGTTGGGTATACTATAAGCTTCCGTGATGTATACGACGGTCTTGCTGATACATTTTGGCCGGCAAGGCTCGAATGGGTTAGTGACAACATAATAATAGACGGATGCCATAACGAGGACGGGGCAGCCGCTTTTGCCAGAGAACTGAAAAAGGAAAAAAGAAGTACAACTATTGTGTTTTGCGCAATGAAGGACAAGGATGTTGATTCAATAATAAAAATTTTATGCACTTTAGGGTGCAAAATAATAATAACTGAACTTGATATGGCGAGGTCGTTTGACTCATTTGAGCTCGCAGAGAAGTTTTCCGGCTACGGAATCACTGCCGATATTGTGCGCAATCCGTCAGAGGCGGTAATGCGCGCGCTTTCACAATCAGATGTTTGTGCCGTTTGCGGTTCTCTGTACCTTGCCGGCGAGGTGAGAAAAAAATATGCAAAAAAGCATTTGCATTGAACTTTAAATATGTGAGAATCATGAATTTTGTTTTGTTGTTATTGAAAAAATTTACGTTTTGTGCTATGCTGATATTGCAAATATAAATGCGGAGGTTGTCAAATGTTATCTCTAAGCGCGCTCAGAGACGGAGAAAAAGCTGTCATAGTAAGTATAAATACGCACGGGAGATTAAAGAGGAGATTGCTTGATATGGGGATAGTTCCCGGCACAGAGGTCACGCTCGTGCGCCGTGCTCCAATAGGCGATCCAATTGAGTTTTATGTGCTTGGATACAGGCTTGGCCTTAGAAAAAAGGATGCTGAAAATATATTATGCGAGCAGGGGAGCAGTGTACGTGAATAATAGAAATAATGAATTTGTTTTCGCTCTTGCCGGAAACCCAAACAGCGGAAAGACAACATTGTTCAATGAGCTTACGGGCAGCCATTACGAGGTTGGAAACTGGGCAGGAGTTACCGTTGAACGCAGAGAGGGCGTATGCAAGTACGTTTATCACAAGCATGAGTCGAGGCTTGATACGCACGAGCACACAAGTGTGCACAAACACGGGGAGATACATAACCACATCAGAATAATTGATTTGCCCGGTATTTACTCTCTTTCCCCGTATTCGGCGGAAGAAATAATAACGCGCGACTATATAATGAAAGAAAAACCCGATCTTATCCTGAATATAGTTGATGCGACAAATCTTGAGAGAAATCTTTATCTTACTACTCAGCTTGCGCATATGGGAATACCGATGGTAGTGGCGCTTAATATGATGGATGCCGTAGAAAAAAGCGGCGGTAAAATTGACCGCGACAAGCTCGAGGAGATGCTCGGAGTAAGAGTGGTGCCTATATCTGCCGGCAAGGGAACGGGAATTCAGGACCTTGTTACGGAATCATTGGAAATAGCGTCATCCGGGAAGCTGTGCGGAGTAAATGTAACATTTCCCGATGATATAGAAAAGGCAGTGTCTGAAATTATACGCGAGGAAAAGACGTCAAGGATGTGTGCCGTGAAACTTGTTGAAGGTGAAAACTGGATAGAGCCGTCTGAGGAAACGAAGAAAATCGTAAGCGGGCTGCGTTCAAAATATGACGATATATCAACGCTCCTTGCGTCGAGACGGTTTTTGTATATAAGACGAATAGTGAAAACAGTTTTGACCGGAATGGACGATCATCTTGATGAAATGACAGATAATTTAGACTCACTTGCGGCGCATAAATATCTCGGGATACCGCTTTTTATATTGTTGATGTTCGTTATATTCCAGATAACTTTTGGTCCGTTCGGCACTATGCTTTCAGACGGAGTAGATTATCTTATTAACGGTGTGTTTTCTTCGTTTGTGGGGCGTTTACTCGAATTTTTCGGAGCGGGGGAATTTTCCAGAGGTCTTGTACTTGACGGAATTATTTCCGGCGTCGGCGGCGTTGTTACATTTTTCCCGCAGATAATGCTGTTGTTTTTGTTTTTATCGTTTCTTGAGGACAGCGGATATATGGCGAGAACGGCTTTCATAATGGATAAGCTTTTTGTCAAAATCGGGTTGTCCGGCAAGTCGTTCGTTCCGCTGCTGATGGGGTTTGGATGCACGGTTCCTGCCGCAATGGCTGCGAGAACTCTCGACAGCGAGAAAGACAGGCGGCTGACAGTCCTTTTGACGCCGTTCATGTCGTGCGGAGCAAAGATGCCGGTCTATGTTGCAATAGCCGGAGCCGTCTTTGCGGAAAAGGCCGGATACGTCATTTTCGGTCTGTATATGCTCGGAATATTGCTTGCAATAATATCAGGCGTGATTTTTTCAAAAACGATTCTTAAGGGAGAAGCTCCGCCGTTTATTCTTGAGCTCCCTCAGTACAGGATGCCGACTCTTAAATCAACATTCCACCACATGTGGGAAAAGGTAAAGGATTTCCTTGTTCGAGCCGGCACGGTGCTGCTTGCGGCAAGCATAATCATCTATCTTTTGCAAAACCTAACATTTGGGCTTCAGGTAACAAATGATGAAACAAAGAGCATTATCGGAGTAATAGGAAAGTTCATTTCTCCGGTTTTCGCACCGTGCGGGTTTGGCAGCCCGGAGGCCGCAATAAGCCTTATTTCAGGGTTTGTTGCAAAGGAAGCTGTTGTTTCAACTATGAGTATACTGTACGGAGCTTCTGATCTGTCAGCGCTTCAGGCAACACTTGCATCACAGCTGACGCCTTTGGCGGGACTTTCGTTTCTTGTGTTTGTGCTTCTTTATGTTCCGTGCATAGCTGCTGTTACTGCAATAAGATCAGAGCTGAAGTCGGTAAAACTTACTGTTTTTTCCATTGTGTATCAGGTGTGCATTGCGTGGCTGATGTCGTTTTTGGTATATAACATAGGGAGCTTGTTTGTTTGATGGAAAAGAGTTGCAACATGATTAGAAAAATTATATGCTTGGTGTTTGCTGTACTGGTAACGCTGTTTATATTCAATAATTCCATGCAGCCAGCGTCAGTTTCAAGCGAAAGAAGCTCACGCTTTGTTGAAGCGGCCGTAGAGATTTTGGAGAAGCTTGATATTAAAGCAGATGATTCAGAGCTTAATATTACAAAAATAGTGAGAAAATCTGCACATATAGCTGAATTTACGGCACAGGCACTGTTTTTGGGATTGCTTTTTTTGATAGAGCGCCCAGAAAAAAGGAAAAACATACCGTTAGTCCTTTTTCTCGGACTATTCACGGCCTGTGTTGACGAAGCGCTTCAGCTGTCGTCAGCCGGACGAAGCGCTGAGGTAACAGATGTATTTGTTGATTTTTCCGGAACTGTTCTGGCAACATTGGTACTTGCTGTTTGCGGATATATTTTGGAATTGAGGAGAAGGAAGAAAAAATGCGTAAGATAATTGATGCTCACTGTCATGTTTACCCTGATAAAATTGCCCTTAAAGCATCGGGTGCAACGAGTAGCTTTTATGATATGCCATCGCTTTGTGACGGAAGAGTGGACACACTGAAGGAAAAAGCAGCTGCTGCCGGTATTGGTACATGTATGATACAATCGGTAGCCACGACGCCGCATCAGGTATCATCTATAAACAATTTTATAGCCAGAACAGTGAGTGAAAACAGATGCTTCATAGGCCTTGGCACTCTTCATCCTGACAGCGGCGATCTTGAAGGAGATATTGAAGAATTGCAGGAACTTGGGCTTGTCGGGGTGAAGCTTCACCCGGATATACAAAAATTTAAAATCGACGATTACAGATGCCTCAAAATATACGAGCTGTGTGAAAAGAAGGGTATACCGATACTGCTGCATACAGGAGACTCAAGATTTGACTATTCCAATCCAAACAGACTTGTTAACATTCTTGAAATCTACGATAAGCTGACAATAATCGGTGCTCATTTCGGCGGCTGGTCGCTGTGGAAACAAGCAGCGCAAATGCTTCATTCATTCGAGAATTTTTATGTTGACTCGTCGTCCTCGCTTTATGCCCTGAGCAAAAGCGAAGCACTTGAAATAATATCGATTTACGGAACTGAGAGAATTCTTTTCGGAAGCGATTATCCCATGTGGGAGCCTGGGGAAGAACTGAGAAGATTTTTGGCACTCGGGCTGCCTGAGCATGATGAAAAGAAGATTTTGTTTGAAAACGCAAGTCGTCTTTTCAGTTTGAAAATTTAATACTGAGATGATAAAAAAGGCCCGCGGCGATTGCCGCAGGCTTTTTTATTAACTTATCTTTACTGCTCTGATGAATTGTCCTCTGGCGGCTGAGTTTCCTCAGTCTCACTTTCAGCAGTTTCACCGCTTTCAAGCGAAGCTTTAACATCGTTGAATATGTCCATAAACTGCTTTCCGGTTATAGTCTCTTTATCAATCAAAAATTCTGATATTTTATCGAGTGCTTCCCTGTTGTCTTTTAATATTGCAACCGCACGGTCATAGCATGATTGGAGCGTTTTTGAAACCTCAGCATCTATCAAAGTCTGAGTTTCTGCGGAACAGTTAGAAACTCGTCTTCCATCAAGGTACCTGTTTTGTATGCTTTCAAGAGCCATCATTCCGAATTTGTCGCTCATTCCGTAAAGAGTTATCATGTTTCTCGCCATTTCCGTTGCGCGCTCTATGTCGTTTGCCGCGCCTGTTGTCTTTATGCCGAAAACTATCTCTTCAGCGGCTCTGCCTGCAAGAAAAACGACAATCTCATCAAGCATCTCATCCTTGTTCATGAGATATTTTTCCTCTTCCGGCTTTTGCATAGTGTATCCGAGTGCACCCATTGTCCTTGGAACGATAGTTATTTTTTGGACAGGGTCGCAGTTTTTGGATACGGCTGTTGCAAGCGCGTGACCGACCTCGTGATATGCCACGATGTGCTTTTCCTGCTCGGAAAGAATTCTGTCCTTCTTTTCTTTCCCGGCGATGATTACCTCGACCGCCTCCATCAGGTCCTCCTGAGTAACAACATTTCTTCCCAGGCGTACCGCGCGGAGAGCGGCTTCATTTACCATGTTTGCAAGGTCTGCTCCTACTGCACCGCTCGTCGCAAGTGCCATGTCGTGCAAATCCACATTGGGAGCTGTCTTTACATTTTTGGCATGAACCCTAAGTATTGCTTCTCTGCCTTTTAAGTCTGGCTTTTCAACTATTATCCTTCTGTCAAAGCGTCCTGGACGAAGCAGCGCCTTATCAAGTATTTCCGGTCTGTTTGTCGCCGCAAGAATCACAACACCCTTAGAAGAGTCGAATCCGTCCATTTCGGCAAGAAGCTGATTTAAAGTCTGTTCGCGTTCATCATTGGAGCCTATCTGATTATCTCTGCTTTTTCCTATAGCGTCGATTTCGTCGATAAAAATTATGCACGGTGCATTCTGAGACGCCTGTTTGAACAGGTCACGAACCCTCGACGCACCCACGCCTACAAACATCTCAACAAATTCCGAACCTGAAAGAGAAAAGAACGGTACGTTTGCCTCACCAGCTACCGCTTTGGCAAGGAGTGTTTTTCCGGTTCCCGGAGGCCCTACCAAAAGAGCTCCCTTTGGCTGCTTTGCACCTATGGCTGTGTATTTTGAAGGATTGTGAAGAAAATCCACTATTTCGTTAAGGGATTCCTTGGCTTCCTCCTGGCCTGCCACATCACGGAATGTTATTCCGGTCTTGTTTTGCATATACATTTTCGCTTTTGACTGACCGATACCCATCACACCGCCGCCCATTTTTTTAGACAGTGATTTTGAAAGAAGAAAGAACATTCCGTATATGAATACGAGAGGTAAAATCCATGTCAGCAAAAATTCCAGAAAAGGATTGCTGTACTGTATAGGAGTGGAATACTTTACACCGTGTTGGTCAAGCAAGTCAAAAAGCCTGGGGTCATTCAGATATCCTGTATAATACAGCTCCCTCTGCTCGCTGTTGCCGACGCCCCACAGCTGCATAAGCTTATCTGTAGTGGACTGTTCCTCTGACGGCTTTTTATATATTTGTATTTTGTCGGCTGTTATAATGACCTCTTCAACCTGATCGTCTTCAACCATCTGCATGAAATCCGAATAAAGAATTTCCTGAGCCTTAGGAGCGCTGATGGATGTTATCACAAGGTTTAAAATAACGGTCGCAACTATTGAAATGATAAGAAAAACTATAAAAGACCGTGCAGGGGGAAGGTTTTTCTTATTGTTGTCGTTATTATTCATAGTATCCTCCTGTATCAATAAAAGCAATTTGTTATCGCTTGTTCGAATTATATTGTATCATTATTTTTGTTTATTTTCAATCTTTTTTTGTGTTTTAAAGATTTTTGATACAAAATACATAAAAAAACTATTGATTTTTTTGAATTTGTAGGAAAGCAAAGCAAAAAAACCGCATGATGATGCGGTTACAAAGGTGGTGCCGATGACCGGGGTCGAACCGGTACGGGAATTTCTTCCCACGGGATTTTAAGTCCCGGGCGTCTGCCAATTCCGCCACATCGGCCTGAATTATTACAAATACCATGTTATTATAACATAGTTCCCGGGCATAGTCAAGAAAATATATCAACAAACAAAGATATTATTTTTTGTTAATTTTGTATATCATATAAAAAAATTATATCATAAAAACAAAATTATTTGATTTAATTATGAAGAATATGTTAACTATTGACATAGCTTATTGAATAAATGTTTAAAATATGGTATAATGATATTGTTCAATATTCGTAAGAATTTAAACTGAAAGGGAGGAACATCAATGGCAAATTATTCTGATATAACACCTCAGATTGAGAAATGGTCTAAGCTTTGTCAGGAAAACAGCAACATCGACAGTGAATTATATACAAAATACGATGTGAAAAAAGGACTAAGGGATCTGGACGGAAAGGGAGTTCTTACAGGGCTCACTGAAATATCGGAGATACGTCAGTCCAAGATAGAAAACGGAAAGACTATACCTTGGCACGGGAGTTTGTTTTACCGGGGATATAATGTTGAGGATATGATAGCAGGGTTTGCCAAGGATGACCGGTTCGGATTTGAAGAAACAGTATACCTGTTACTATTCGGGCAGCTTCCTACAAGGGCGCAGTACGATGAATTCTGCAAGGCATTGGCAAATTACAGGACTCTTCCTACAAATTTTGTTCGAGACGTCATTATGAAGGCGCCCAGCGGGGATATCATGAATGCTCTTGCACGCAGTACATTGACGCTTGCATCATATGACGATAATCCAAACGATATTTCCATAAGTAATGTTTTAAGACAGTGTCTGCAGCTGATAGCTGTATATCCGCTTCTTTCCATATATAGTTACCAGGCGTATGCTCATTATCATGAGAACAAGAGCCTTGTTATACACTCACCGGACGAAAACTTGTCTACTGCGGAGAACATTTTGCTTATGCTGAAGCATGACAGTGCTTATACGCGTCTTGAGGCATTGGTGCTTGACAGGGCGCTTGTTTTGCACGCTGAGCACGGAGGCGGTAATAACTCGACCTTTACGACAAGGGTAGTGACAAGCTCCGGAACGGATACTTATTCTGCAATTGCTGCCGGTCTTTGTTCGCTGAAAGGGCCAAAGCACGGCGGAGCAAATATTAAGGTAGTCAAGATGTTTGATGAGATGAAAGAGGCGGTTTCCGACTGGAAGGACGATGATGAGATAAAAGCGTACCTTAGAAAGATACTCCATAAGGAAGCGTTTGATAAGAGCGGACTGATATACGGAATCGGTCACGCAGTGTATTCAATAT
Source organism: uncultured Clostridia bacterium (assembly GCA_944391265.1). Taxonomy (GTDB): domain Bacteria; phylum Bacillota; class Clostridia; order UBA1381; family UBA1381; genus RGIG9115. The sequence continues at coordinate 32,141 of CALXSX010000121.1, forward strand.
CAGACCCGAGAGCGAGGGTGTTCAAGTCGTATGTAGAAAAGCTTTCAAAGGCTGAGGGTTACGGCGATGAGTTTGACCTTTACAGCAGTGTTGAACGGCTTGCACCTGAGGTTATTGCAGAGGAGAGAAAGATATATAAGGGAGTCAGCGCAAACGTCGATTTTTACAGCGGTTTTGCTTATAAAATGCTCGGCTTGCCTCTGGAACTGTACACACCGATATTTGCAATGGCGCGCCTTGCCGGCTGGAGTGCGCATCGCCTTGAGGAGCTTATAAATGCCGGGAAGATCATTCGCCCTGCTTATAAGAGCGTGTGTGAAGAAAAGAAGTATGTTGAGATGGATAAACGCTGAGATAGGCAGCATAAACTAAACAAAAAAGGTGCGGACTTGATTGTAAACCGGAATTTTCCGGTGTTGTCCGCACCGCTTTTTTGTTTTATTTTACAATGTCCTCAGCTGCGTTTTTAGTAGCATTAGCCGCGTCCTTAACACCGTCGCCAAGATCCTCAGCCGCGTCATTCATTTTATCGCCCATGTTTTCACCCGTATCCGTGGGAGACTGAGATTCACTCGCAGGGGGATCTGTCTGTGTCGTGTTTTCATGGTTTTCTTCAGCAGAGCATGATGACAGGACAAGAGCGAGAACGGCTGTTGTAAAAAGTATGCCCAATCTTTTCATATAAATAGCTCACCTTTCTGCCCACATATATTTTTGATTCATTATACCGTTGTCTGCGGGCTGACCTGCGTATAATAATTGTCCGCCGCATCTGCCGCGGATTCAAACAAAGTGCGAAACAATCCAATATGCCGCAGCAATATACGGACAATTTGTATGTTTCTTTATGTATTGTAACCAATAAAAAATTTTTTATAATTTTTTTTATTTTTTTGCAACCTTTTGGCAGTTTGAAAAGTATTAAATACGAAAAGGCAAAAACAAAGAGTTTTCGGCGCCTAAATTACATAATAACCGCTTGCAAGCAAAAAGACGCACGGGAACAAAAATAATGAAAAGAGGTATTTATTATGAACAAAAAATTATTCGCTATGCTCGTAACGGGCGCACTTATCACATCATCATTTGCAGTTTTCGCTGAAACAGCTCCGCAGACAACAGAGCCGCAGACAACTGAGACTGTCGAAACGGTACCTGAGGAATTCGCATCAGCTTACGTAAGCTTTACGGGAACAATCACAGGTAAAAACGGTGACTTTTTCGTAGCAAAGGGAGAGGACGAGGATTCTGAATTCTGGATCAACACACAAAATGTTCAGGTATCTGCAACAGCTGACGGAAAAGCTTATGATCTTGCCGAGGGTGACACTGTTACAATATATGTAAGGGCAGACGCTCCTGCAATTCTTATTTATCCCGCTCAGTATTCGCCTGTTGTTATAATTAAAAATGAAGAAGATCAGGCGAGCAGTGTTAATGTTGATACATTCACAAAGAGCGACAGCTTCGGCGATTATGTAAACAATGAAAATATGCTTGCTTTACATATATCTGACGATGTAGAGATCGTTGATAAAGACGGCAACGCATTTGACGGTGACCTTGACGGAAGAGACCTTGCTGTATTCTATTCAATTGCTACAATGAGCATACCTGCTCAGACGACACCGAAAAAGATTGTTGTTCTCGATGAGGTAAAGGCAGAGACTCCGGCTGAAGAAGCAGAAGCTATTGATCTTACAAACGTTACAAAGGTAGTAGTAAACGGCAAAGAAGTAGCTTATGTAAAGACAGACGCTGCAAAGAATATGCTCCCGATTCGTTCAATCGGTGAAGCTCTTGGATTTGAGATTGGCTGGAACGACGCAACAAAGTCAGTTTTGCTTAACGGCGCTTACGCTCTCAGAATTGGTGAGAACTCATATGTAAAGGGCAAGATGGTTCCTTTAGTGCTCAGCTCAGCACCTGTTTGCGCTGAGGTAAACGGAACAGGTATTACGTATGTACCGGCTGAGTACTTCTCAGACGTATTGGAGGCTAAGCTTTCAGTTTCCGGCAACACGCTCACAATCACATCACAAACGGCTGCGAATAATCAATAATTTCTGTTTATTAAAAATCCAATATCCATACCCAAAAATATTGCGGAATTATAAACAAGGATCCGCATGATTATTCAACCGTTTTATAAAAGGAGAGTCCCGGTAAAGCAATTGCTTTCCCGGGCTCTCCTTATTTAAATACCGGGAAGTTTTTAATTTCTTTTCTTTTCATATTTCCGGCATTGCCTGGCATATGGGCAACCGATGCATTTTTGTCCCCTTCTTTTGCTTTTGTATATGTACAGTCCTGCCCCTCCGATAACCATGATTAAAATTACAATAAGAATGAAATTATCCGTCACATTTCATCACCCTTTCTGAATGAATATTGAACATTGATTTTTTTATCGGAATTAAGCATCAGGTAAGCTATTGCAGTGATTATAACAGCCACAGCAGCCAATCCCGGTAAAAATCCGGCTCCAAAAGCTGGGTAGTAAAGAATAAGCTGCGGCTTAAATTGGTAGCGTCCACAATGTTAATAATAACGTCCGGCTTTTCATTTTTTACATATGAGCTGGTGATGCTCTCTTCAGACGTGTACGGAGACATTGAATATGCGCCGGGAAGATCAACGGCTATAAGCTCTTCATTTGTGCCTGCATATACCTTTTTAATTGGATGCTCCTTTTTTTCAACGGTAACACCCGCCCAGTTTCCGACCTTTTCATTTCTGCCCGTAAGAGCGTTATACATTGTTGTTTTACCGGAATTTGGATTGCCTGTTAAAGCGATTCTCATAGTTAAATCCTCTTTTATAAATTACTTCATTGTACCAAGTTAGCTGCCGCTAACCCGATGACAAAAAATATGTAAATGCACCAAGTCAAACAATAATCGCCTTCGCTAACTGATTATCTATATTATACCTGCCGTCCTTAATAGAAACAACGCATCCGCTGTTTAGATGTGAGATAACTGTAATTGCTTCTCCTTTGTAGCATCCAAGCGAAAATAAGAATGAATTAAATTCCTCATCATCTGTTTCAATACTTGATATGATATACTCTTTTCTTTCTGACGCCTCTTTCAAATTCATAATTAACACCCTCCATTCTTTTCAATGTTTTCGTATACATCGATTAGTTAGCTACGGCTAACTAATCGATGTAAATTTTGGTTAGCCTCTGCTAACCAGACATAATTATATCATTGCGGTAATTATTTGTCAACATTTTTTTTGAAAATTGTTGTTTTTCTAAAATATTTGTGCTAAAATAAACGAAAGGCATATTAAAGGAGTTGATTTCTTGTGAAAGAATCCGGAGAAATGTACTTAGAAACAATATATATTTTATCAAAAAGCAAATCATATGTCAGATCAATAGATATTGCGGAGTATATGAATTATTCAAAACCCAGTGTCTCCCGAGGCGTAGGTCTCCTGAAAAAAAACGGATATGTAACTGTTGACAATGACGGGTATATTACATTAACCGACACGGGTAATAAGATTGCCAACAATATCTTTGAACGGCATACAGTTTTAACGAAGATGCTGACATTGCTTGGCGTTGATGAGGAAACAGCATCGGCAGATGCATGTAAAATGGAGCATGTAATAAGCGAAAAATCATTTGACGCTATGAAAAATCATATAAAAAGTTCGAATAAGAATTTTCTCATCTGAAAGCAAACTGCCATGATTTATGTGTAATACAAAAATCAGGGCAGTTTATTTGAGAAAAAATTTGCCTTCTTAACGTAGAAGCAAAATGAGAAAATCAATTTTGATGTCAAAAAACTCAATTTACAACACCCTTTTTGAGTATGATGTTAGCGTAAAGCGCCTCTTCGCTTGTTGCGATCACAGCATATGCATTTTTAGCACGTTCATAGAAATCGAAACGTCCGAGGTAGCCAATCCTAACATTTTCGCCTTCATACATTTTGAGGGTATCTTTGTAATCGTTCCATATCGAGGTGTCTGCATCATCGCCTTCTGTTACCTTCATGAGTATTGTGTTCTCATCAACATATGTGTCAAGAGGCAGCAAACTTATAACAGCTTCAAGAACATCGTTTCCCCCGTTTCCGTCAAGACGGATAACGCGTCTGCCATATCTATAGCACGGAAAATTGTCATCGGCGATAACTATCTCATCACCGTGACCCATTTCCATAAGAACATTAATAAGTTCAGGTGATAAAATATGCGGAACATTTTTTAACATAGCATTACTCCTTTTTAACGGGCGTTTGAATGAATTGGCAAATAATAAATTAAGCCGCACCCTGCATTTGCAGGATGCGGCTTGTTAAGTGATTAACCTTGATATACAAGATTCTTCTCTATCATTTCATCAACGTTTGATGCATCCCACCATGCGCCTGAAATATCAACCTTTTCCGTTACTTCCTTGCCTTCAATTGCGAATACTGCCTGTTCAACAGCCTGATATCCTATTTGATATGAATCCTGAGCAACAGATCCTACGAGCTTCGGACCTGTAGTCTTTTTCATCCATTCTATCTGTTTTGTACCGGCATCATATCCTGTAAATTTAATGTCGTCATACTTTGTGCCTGCAGCAGCTATAGCATCGTATACCTGCTTAACAATACCTTCGTTAGACATAAATATCGCCTTTGCGCCCTTTTCATAAAGAGCCTCAAGAGCTGCCTTGTACGCATTGTCAGCGTCGCCGGGCTTAACTTCCTTTTCTATAACATACTTGCCCTTTGTTGAAGCGTCCGCATCAGCAAGCTCTTTAAACTTGTTTATAAATCCGTTTGCTCTATCAATACCTGTCTGTGTTTCATCATGCTGAATAACGCCAACAACGTATTTATCTGCAGCTGCTATGTCGCCCTTGATTATCTCAAAGAAGTGCTCAGCGTTCAGAGCAGCAGCTTTTTCGTTGCTGGTCGCAACGGAGGAAACAATAGGATTCTTGTTTGCTGCGTCAAGCGCCTTTATATCATTTTCCCATACTCCGCTGTCAAACTGGACAACGGGGATATTGTTGTCGTATGCCTGGCTCAGAAGGTCAACAAAGCCTTCACCTATTGTGCCTATAACTATTCCGTCAGCCTGATTGGAAAGAGCTGTCTGAAGCATTTCCTTCTGTGACGGAAGATCCTTAGCCGACTCACTTGCCGGGCCTCTGAATGTTATGTTATAGCCATACTCTTTTCCTGCTGCTTCAGCGCCTGCTTTTACCGACTGCCAGAAAGCGTGTGATTCGCCTTTTGCCACAACTGCTATTGTTTTTGTTCCGCCCGTTTCTCCGCCTGTTCCACTGCCTGTTCCGCCATTGTCACAGCCAGCAGCAAGTCCCAGCATCATTACACCTGCCATCAATACGGATGATGCTTTAACAAACC
>CALXSX010000122.1 GCA_944391265.1 uncultured Clostridia bacterium
CCAAGGTATTTAATGGGTGTCGGGACGCCATCAAATATAATCGAGTCCGTGGCAAGAGGCGTTGACTTTTTCGACTGCGTTATAGCAAGCAGAAACGCTCGCCATGCTAATTTATATACATGGAACGGGACGATGAATCTGCTTAACGCCAAGTATGAAAAGGACATGCTTCCCATTGATCCTCAGTGCGGCTGCCCGGCGTGCAGAAACTATTCGAGGGCATATATAAGGCATTTATTTAAGGCAAAGGAAATGCTCGGCATGCGCCTTTGCGTGCTCCACAATCTGTATTTTTACAACGAGCTCATGAGCAGGATACGCAGTGCAATTGAGGAGAAGAGGTTTGACAGGTTCAGGAAAGAATACTCAGAGAAGCTTGCTGTCAGAATTTGATATGTCCGGAGGTGTTCAGCTATAGTTAACAAGGATAAAGTATCTGTAAAAGAAGCTATTGTCGTTGAGGGCGCGTATGATAAAATAAGACTTTTGTCGTTTCTTGATGCTGTCGTGTTTGTGACGGGCGGTTTTTCTGTTATGGCGTCAGAGGAGAAGATAAAAACGCTTGAAACTCTTGCGAAGAAGACAGGGATTGTCATACTTACCGATTCCGACACCGCCGGATTCCGGATAAGAAATTATATAAAGAACAAGCTTTCGGGATTTTCGGTGAAAGACGCTTTTATACCCGATGTCCCCGGTAAGGAACGCCGTAAGAGGATTCCCGGCAGGGAGGGCTTGCTCGGCGTTGAGGGCATGGCTGACGGGGTAATAATTGACGCTCTTAAAAAGGCTGGCTGTGAGATAGGGGGACAAATCCTAAAGGCTTCCGAAAACAGGATAACGAAAACGGATTTGTATTTGCTCGGCATTTCCGGAGGCAGCGACAGCAGGAAAAAAAAGCAGTATCTTGCCGGGCGGCTCGGACTGCCGTCTAAAATGTCATCAAATATGCTGTGCACAGTGCTCAGCAGGATAACGACGATAGATGATATAAAAAAGATAATGAGCGGTTATAATTTTGACTAAAAAAATCAAGTTTAATATTCCGCGGCTGAGTAATTCGCATGAAATTTTTCGCAACTTTTTTGCAGCTGTTGATAAATGGCGCGGAATATGGTATATTTACTATGTCAATATTTATTGAAAAGGGTAGATATACATGATAAAAAACGAAATTTTAAACGAGTATAAGCACAAACTGGAGATTCATTCGCATACGAGCCCGGTGAGCATTTGCTCGGAGACTAAGGTAAAGGATTTAGTTGATTATTTCATAGAGGATGGATATTCTGCAATAGCGATAACAAATCATTTTATAAAGGAGTATACGTATTCTGAATCGCCAAGCGAAAGCGCGGAGTATTTTCTTTCAGCTTACAGAGAGGCAAAAAAATACGCAGCAGGCAGAATCAGCGTGTGCCTTGGCATGGAGATAAGGTTTACTGAGAACATAAACGACTACCTTGTTTACGGAATAAGCGAGGGTGATGTGGAAAAGGCATTTTATTACTTTGACAAGGGTATTGAAACTTTTTACCGCAAATTCAAAAATGAAAGGAATGTCATAATCCAGGCACACCCATTCAGAAATGGAATAGAGCTTGCAGACACGAGATTTATAGACGGTATAGAAGCGTTCAATTTTCATCCCGATCACAACTCAAGAGTGTCTCATGCGGCGGTATATGCGGTCAAAAACAGTGATAAGATAATAACTGGCGGCATTGATTTTCACAGCCCACATCAAAGAAACGAGTTTGCTATGCGCACTAAGTTTGTTCCGCAGGATTCGTATGAGCTTAGTGAGCTCCTAAAATCCCGTGATTTTGTGTTCACTGTAGGCGACAGCTTGATACTCCCATAATTTGAATAAAAAACAAAATAAAATCCGTATTCACTGCAATCAGTGAATACGGATTTTTTTAAATTTCCTCCAGCCAAACTGCCGAGCTTGCATCTGACGGCATACGCCAGTCACCTCTGGGTGAAAGGCAGATGCTTCCTACCTTGACTCCGTCCGGCAGACAACTTCTTTTAAATTGCTGGCTGAAGAACCTTTTATAGAAATTTTTCAGCCATTTTTTAATTGTTTGTGAGTCAAAATCATCCTTGAAAGCTATGTTCGCGAGATACTCGATTTTTTTCGGCTCAAAGCCGTATCTCAGAACATAGTATAGGAAAAAGTCATGCAGTGCGTAAGGCCCTACTATGCTTTCCGTTTCCTGAGAAATGTTTCCCGACTCATCAGGCGGCAGAAGCTCAGGGCTTATGGGTGTGTCGATTATATCCTTAAGAACTTCCGTACTGTCAGGAAAGAGGTCATATTCTATCACACTTTCGACCATCCAGCGCACGAGCGTTTTCGGTATGCTTGAGTTCACGCCGTACATACTCATGTGGTCGGCGTTATATGTGCACCAGCCGAGCGCAAGCTCACTGAGATCCCCTGTCCCAACTACAAAGCCGCCGACTTTTCCTGCGTAGTCCATCAGAACCTGCGTGCGCTCCCTTGCCTGTGAGTTTTCATACGTAAGGTCATAGGTGCTGTCGCTTTGGCCTGTGTCGGAAAAGTGCGTAAGGCACGCCTTTTTGATATTTATTTCCTTGTATGAAATTCCAAGCGTTTTCATAAGCGTGAGCGCATTGTTATATGTTCTGTTAGTGGTGCCGAAGCACGGCATGGTGATTCCCACAACGTCTGTCATGGGAAGATTAGCTTTTCTTGCCGTCATAGCGCACACGAGCAAAGCAAGAGTCGAGTCAAGCCCGCCTGACACTCCTATAACGAGCTTTCCGCCGGTTATTTCAGTGCGCTTTTTAAGCCCCATTACCTGCATATCAAAAATGTCCTTGCATCTGCTGAGCCTGTCGGCTTTAAGTGATGGCACGAACGGGAGCTTGGAAATGCCGGCTCGTGTGCCGTCGCCGCAAAAATCAGATTTGTCTATAAATACGCGCCTTGGAGCGGTTATTCCCGGATATGCGGACGAGGCGTCCTTGAATGTTTTCAGCTTAAGCCTGTCAGCCCGTATTTTTCCTATATCAACATCTGCAGTCAAAGCGTAATTTGTGCTTATGAGCTCGTCGTTTTCTGATGCGATGTTCCCGTTTTCGCATATAATACTGTGACCTGAAAATATAAGGTCGGTTGTTGACTCCTTTGCACCGGCGGATGCATAAGCATACGCGCATATGCACGCACCTGACTGGTGTTTTACGAGATTTTTCCTGTATTGCCGCTTAGATATTGTTTCGTTGCTTGCGGAAAGATTTACAATGAGCTCAGCTCCCGAAACTGCAAGTGTCGACGATGGCGGGATAGGGGCCCACAAATCCTCGCAGATTTCACAGCCTATGCTTACCTGTCCGCCGACATCGAAAATTATGTCAGTTCCGATTGGTATTTCATAGTCGCCGCCGAAGCCTGAGCGTTTTGATGATATTGTTTTTGATTTAAGCTCTGAAGCGGAGGAAAACCAGCGCTTCTCGTAAAACTCGTTGTAATTTGGTATAAACGTTTTGGGAACTATTCCGTAAATTTTTCCTCTGTGTATGCAAAAAGCGCAGTTAAACAGCATACCGTCCACAGTTAGCGGCGCGCCGCAAAAAATAACTGCTTTGCACCCTGTGCTCTGACGGCATATCTCGTTTATTGCGTCTGCAGAGCTTTTTATAAGCTCGCTTTGAAAGAACAAATCTGCACACGTGTATCCTGTCGTGCACAGCTCCGGGAAAACGATAACGTCCGAAGCTTTGTTTTGTTCAATGAATTCAATGACCGCATTCTTATTAAAGTACGTATTCCCGACGCTGACGTCCGGCACCGCACAGGTAACTCTTACAAAATCAAACAAATCATTTCATCTCGCTTTACCGGTTATTTTGCTTGTCAAAAAAGATGACAAAAATTATCAAAAGCGCCGCGCCGACCGTTATTGAAATATCTGCAATGTTAAATACGGGAAAGTCTATAAACGCCGGCTCTATGAAGTCGATAACATATCCTCTGAAAACTCTGTCGATGGCATTTCCGGCAGCACCGGCAAATATAAGAGTCAGCGACGTTTTTTGCAGCTTGCTGCTCGGCTTTCTAACAGCCGCATAGATTATCAGGGCTATGCAGAACAAAACCGACACAACGGCGAGTATGGAAGCATGATTTGTAAGCAGGCTGAATGCCGCTCCTGTGTTCTTCAGATATACGAGATTGAACACACCGTCTATTACCGCAACTGTAGTTGTGTCTGTGAAGTTAGCCGATACAAGTATTTTTGTGATTTGATCTATTATAATCAGCAGCAATGCCGCCGCGCTGTAAAATAACATAACAACAGCTCATACCTTTCTATAATTTAAGTGACGGAACCGCGTTTAAAGACAGGTCCGAAAAGTTGTTTTTCAAATATTCAAAATATCCGCAGCATGAAATCATCGCGGCGTTGTCTGTGCACAGGACTGGTGCGGGATAAATTACGCTGATAGACTCCTGCGCGGCAAGAACAGTCATTTTGCTGCGAAGCTCTGTGTTAGATGCCACGCCGCCGGCGAGAGCGATTGTCTCTGAACCGCGCCTTTTTGCTGCCTCTATCGTGTGCTCGCAGAGCACATCGGTAACT
>CALXSX010000123.1 GCA_944391265.1 uncultured Clostridia bacterium
CCGAGAGAATGAAGCTTTTTGGCCTGCGGATATGCAATAGCAGTTCCGAGGCCGCCGCCGATAACGGCAACCTTATTTTTACCCTCAAGCTTAGTAGGAAGTCCAAGCGGACCTACAAAATCGCGAAGCTCCATACCCGCTTCACACAACGCGAGATCCTTTGTCGTCTTGCCGACAGCCTGAACTATAATTGTAACCGTGCCCTTTTCACGGTCAAAGTCCGCAATAGTGAACGGAACTCTCTCACCTTGGTCATCTATGCGAAGTATTATAAACTGGCCTGGCTCAGCCTTTTTTGCGACTGCCGGCGCTTCTATTTCCATCAAATAAACCTGTGGATTAAGATCCTTTTTTTTAACTATTTTGAATCCCATTTTACCTCACCTCAATGTTTTTAGCCGTTTATTATATTAAACTTATAAATTGTATTGTATCACACTTTGGGCCAATTTTCAATAGATATTTTTATTTTTTTTGAACATACCAAAATATCTTTTACTATATATTTGTACCAAGCACATCAAGGCACATACAAATCATCTTTGCGCATTCGCCCCTTTTAACTGCGTTGTTTGGTCTTAGCGTGTTGTTCTCATATCCGCTGATTATACCAAGCCCGCACATCTGATTTACATAGATTTCGGCATACGCGGGAATTTCCGCTGAATCGTCAAATGAAACAGAAGGAAATGTTTTTCCGACATCCGCTATTCTGCCAAGTATCGTTATAGCCTCAGCTCGTGTCAGGCTGTCATTTCCGGAAAATGTCAGCAGGTCTCCGCTTTGTTTACCTGATATTATTCCAAGTGCATAAACCGCATTTACATAAGGTTTCTGCCAGTCCGGCACGCTGTACATATCGTCAAACCCGGCTTCTGCGAAAGCGTTTACGTCAAGATTCAAATACTTTGATACAACAACGGCAAACTCACCTCTCGTTATGCTGCTGTCAGGTCTGTATACATATCCGCTCCCTGACGGCTCACCAGATATTATACCTTCATTGTAAAGGCGCTCAACATACTGGGCAGACCAATGTCCGCCCATGTCCGAAAACACCGCTTTTTTCTTAACCACAACAGGCACTGCAAGAGTTAAATCCCCTGCCCTTACATATACGTTTCCTGTTGCAGCCTCTGACGTGTTCGGGACAAAAACTCCGGATGCATCAATTGTTCCTATGTTGCTGTCACAGCTGTACTCATAACAGCTGTCGTCCGAGTTGAGCTCGACAGAGGCGACATAGGCTTTTGCGTCGAGATCAACAGACGCCGTATCTCCGGCAGAAAACTCAAGAGAGGATATTTGAGCTCCGCCGCTCATAACTGCAATCTGCTCAGGCGTATCATAAATGTTATAAATTATATATTTGACCCCTCCGCCGGCATTTGCAACAACGTATCCCTCACCAGAGCCGTATGCGGTAACCTGATTGCCGTCAACCTGTATATTAGTGCTTTCACCGTTTTCAGCTGTATATGAAACCTGAGCCGGATCAATCTTGTATCCGCCGGTATCTACTACATATTTGACTTTAATGCTTTCTCTGTATCCGGAAAGAAAGTTCCTGTTTCCGTTAATGTCAAATTCAAAAAACTCACCTACACCTGTAGGAGTTCTCAGATCCTGCAGAAAAATAAAATTTGCACAGCTTCTGAGTCCGCCCTCTGACGGGCTGTTCAGCACTGAATACTCGTCACTTCCCGGGAAAACACCTTCAATTGCGCTTGAGCCACCGCCGTCAAGGTTTATCGCATCAACACAGCCAAGCTCCTGCATTCTTTTTGCAAGAGTTTCCATTTTGACTCCCTCGCTGTATCCCGATTGCCTTCCGTCTATTACATAAAATATTATATTCCCGTCAGCTTTAACTCCTACTGCCGTTCTCGGTGCAGTTCCCGGCTCAAAATTGGAATTCAAAACACCGTTTTCTATAAGTCTGCCGCCTATACATCCAATTCCGTTTTGAACATTCGCCCAGCGCTCGCTATCATAAAGTGCCTCGTTTGTAACAGTAAGCTCTTCACCTATTGCAAGCGAGTCCATAAACGCAAGCTTTGCGGGGTCTCCATAGCCGTTCGTCATGGCAAGAACAAGCTTTCCGTCAGGTATTGCTATCTCACCGTCATAGTCAAATTTTTCATCCACCCTCAGCTTCAGCGTCTTTCCTATTGAAAGGCTTCCCTCGACCGGTGAAAAAATAATAAATTTACAGTTTCCGGACGTCTTAGTGCTTGCGGCAAAATCATTTGTAAGCAGATACGATGTGTTCAGCGTCGGCTGAAGCCATTTGTTTATGCAGTTTATCTGCATCGCTGTGCCGTCGCTTCTCGTAATCATCGTTGCTATCTGAAGCCACGAAATAAATCCCGTGCCGTCAGCGTTAAATCCAACGGCGTTTTGTCCCGTGGTGTCATTTGTCACAACCTCGCCGTTTATTATTGTATGCCCCATAGGTATACCGGTCTTGAATGAAAAATAGTCCGCGTTTATACCTATCATTGGCTTCATATTGTTTTCAAGCATATAGTCAACAGCCTGATCTATCGTCCTTTTTCCGTATATTCTGTCCCCGTTTACAACTATCGGAACTACTCCGGAATTAGGCTTATAATCAACGTAATACTCCCTCTGATACGTTGATCCCGACTGATATATATTATGGTAAAAATAAGTGCTTGCCCCCATTGCCGTCATATATCCGCCAACGACTTCGCCGAGAACATCGGCAAATGCGTTTGCTTCAAACGCAACAATAAGCAGGCACGAAATAAATATCATAATTTTTCGTTTCATTTTATACGTCTTTCCTTTCATAAGCACTGCCATTAAAAATCTAAACTATCCCATACCGTCTTATTTTAACACATTTGCCCGACAATGTAAATAGAATTTATTGTTTATTATCAAAAATAAAATTTTACAACCCTTATTATGCTCATTACACATTAAATAAATAAGTCCGCTCAAAGCGGACTTATTTATTTTAGTATTCGTTTTTCAAAAACTTTTCAAGTCTGTTCAAGCCTTCCACACAATTCTCCATGCTTGTAGCATAGCTCCATCGAACATATTCCGGAGCTTCAAATCCTGTGCCCGGAACAACTGCAACTTTTGCCTTTTCAAGAAAAACATCTGCAAAATCGTCAGCGCTTTTTATCAATTTTCCGTAGTATGTCTTACCTATCAGCTTTGATATATTCATCATGATGTAAAATGCGCCGTGCGGCCTCAGACAAGAGACATCGCTGAGAGAGTTTATTTTTTCCACCATGTAATTGCGACGCTTTACAAATTCCCTATTCATCATTTCAACGCATTCCAGACCGCCGTCAAGCGCAGCTCTTGCCGCCTCCTGAGCAATGGAGTTAGGATTTGACGTTGCGTGTGACTGTATGCTTGATATAGCGGAAGCTATCTGCTTATTGGAAGCAGTATACCCTATTCTCCAGCCTGTCATGGCATACGTCTTGGATACGCCGTTAACCACTATAGTCAAGTCCTTTATTTTATCATTAAATGACGCTATGCTGACGTGTTTACCCTCATAAATCAGGTGTTCATATATTTCGTCGGCAACAATGTACACATTATGCTTTACGGCAACGTCAGCTATGGCCCGAAGTTCCTCCTCGGTATATACCATGCCGGTGGGGTTCGAGGGGCTGTTTAAAATTATTGCTCTCGTTTTTTCATTCATAAGCTCTTCATACTCTGCGGCAGTAGCCTTAAAATCATCCTCTTCCCTCGTCACAAGTGAAACAGGAACGCCGTCAGCAAGCTTTACCATTTCCGGGTAGCTTACCCAATAAGGAGCTGGGATTATAACCTCATCTCCGGGATTGCAGATAGCTGTAAAAACATTTACAAGGCTGTGCTTCGCACCGTTT
>CALXSX010000124.1 GCA_944391265.1 uncultured Clostridia bacterium
GTCCTTCCGAAATAAATTTTCGTGGGATTGTGATAGAAAAAATCAAGCAACATGTTTTTATTCCTCCTTAAGCTTCTGATTTTGTTGCAAAGCACAGGGTAATACCTGTACCGTATATCTACATTATAAATCCTACAGCATGAAATGTCAAATGCTAATAATTTATAGTAAGATATGTTTTTTTGTAATAGAAAAAGAGGAGATAAAATGTGATGTTACCCCCTCTTTTAAAAGCCGAAAAATTTTTACTTTGCGTTAAACGCATTGTAAATTTCACCGTTTGTGGCATAGAATATATCATCTCTGCCGCTTATGTACTCACACAGCCTCTCTATAATCTCCCAATTGTTATACACATCAAATTCATAGCTGTGTCCCCACAGATAAAACACCTGCGGCTTATCCGTCTTCAAATTCACAAACTGCTCTGCAAGGTCCATGAGTTTTTCGTCGTTATGGTGGCATGTTGCACCCCATTTGTAAAAGTCCGAACAAATATCAAAGCTGTGCGTTGACTCCACCGTCCTTGAGTACTTTATCCCACACTCCTTGATGACGGAAATAACTTCGTCATTATACGTACCGAACGGATACGCCATGCCGATAACAGGTCTCCCCGTAAGCTCTTCAAGGTTTTTCTTGTCCTCCGCTATCTCCTTTTTTATCTCATCGCGCTGCATCGTCTCGAGATGCGGATGAGTGAGCGCATGGCAGGCTATTTCGTGATCCTTGTACAAGCCGCTTATTTTATCCGATTTAAGACGGCGAATCGTTACTCCGTTATTTACCCACTTGTCATCACCTGTCATACGACCGGAATTGAGATTAAACGTGCACCTGAGTCCGTATTTGTTAAAAATCTCCACAAGTCTTTCGTCCTGGCCTATACCGTCATCGTAGCTTAAAGTAAAAGCTTTTAATTTACCTCCCGGAAAAATCATTATTTCCCGCCTCCCCATATTTTTGTCATACCGGAATTATACCACACCACAGACTAAAATGCAACAGTTTTGCTAAATTTTAGTGTTCATAGCCTTTATGGAGCGCGAATACTGAATAGGAGACATTCCCGTTATTTTTTTAAACTGCCTGGAAAAATAATGTATATTTGAATATCCCAAAATATCGGAAATCTGCGTAACATTATAGTTATTTTCACGCAGATATTTTTTTGCAAGCTCCGTCTTAAGCTGCAGAAAATATCGGATAGGGCTCATGTTGAACTCCGCTTTGAAAATATTGTTGACGGTAGTTTTGTTGCTGCCGCTGTATTTTACAAGATTTTCTGTCGTTATGTGCTCTGTCAGCCTTGAATTCATATAGCTTACAAGCATATTGAGCATCGAGTTTTCGTAATTGATGTTTATTAGAGTATCCTGTTTGGAAATATCATTTTTCAGAAACAGAAGCAGAAACTCGCAAAGATACAGCTCCAAAAGCTGTTCGCTCATGTAATTGGCATCTTCGCACCGGGTTAGATTATCTGTATAAAAATCATTTAGGGGCGTAGAAAAAGCGTTTGTGAACTCTGCTATCATGTTTGAAATAAGCGTTTTCTGTCTTTGTCCGACTTTAAGCACCTTATTTTCAAAAAAAGTCATGGCTTCGGAATCTGAGCTGAACGTGATGATTGCGACATTTGCGGCTTCATCAAAATTAGTACGTATATTGTGCCATTCATTAGGTTTATGAAATATTACCTCGCCCTGATTAACGGCAACATCATTTTCCCCTGCCGTTGCTATTACCGTGCCCTTGTCAACATATACAAACTCCCAAAAATCATGGGATTCCCCTGTAAACGAAAAATCAGCACAATATTCAAAATAGTGCACCGTATACAGCTTACTCACATCAATTGTTTTTTTCAGCTCAGTGCCGATATATTCCGTCATCTGCAGTTACACCCCCCGGTTCTTTTCTACATTAAATTATATCAGAGGTGTGTGAAAAAATCAAGCTGTTTTAAATTATAATGCAAATGAAATGTTATTTTGTGTAAATACATATTTTCGGATTTAATTCGGTGCTTTTCACTCTTCTTTTTCCGACGGACAGGCTATTTCCACAAGGTGCTCAATCATATGGTGAAGCGACTGCGCTTCCCTTGTTTCAGACGCCGTGTAGTAGACCTCTTTTCCATCGCGGCGGCTTACAATAAGTCCTGCAGCCTTAAGCTGACGCAGGTGGTGAGAAACTGCCGGGCTGCTCATCCCGACCATTGCTGACAGATTTATCACACATTCCTCGCAGTGACACAAAAGCCAAAATATACGGATTCGGCTTCCGTCCCCAAGCTGCTTAAAAATATCGGCAACCGTCTGGAAATTTTCAACACTCGGCATATTATCGATATTTTTTTCAAAAGTTTGTCCGTGGTTATGCGGCAGAGAAATATTTTCCATGGTATTCACTCCTTCACTCCATATTATAGCACAAAAAACACTTTTTGAAAATACCGAATTAAATATTTTATTATGATTTATTATTGCGTTTTGCGGCGCACAGTGTTATAATACTCTGAGAAATCTGCTTTTTATTTGAAAGAGGTCATGAACATGAAAAAAATAGGACTCGTTGTTGAAGGTGGGGGAATGAAATGTGCGTACAATGCAGGAATATTAGATGTTTTTCTTGACAATAACATAAGCTTTGACTACTGTATAGGCGTGTCCGGAGGATCTGGCAACATAGTAACGTACCTTGCCGGTCAGCGCGGACGTAATCTGCGTTTTTTTACGGATTACATACATGCTCCTGAATATTTCGGGATAAAAAGCCTGCTGAAAACAGGTGATTTGTTCGGTCTTGAATATATTTACGGAACACTTACAAACTCAGGCGGCATGGACCCTCTTGACTTTGACGCATTTGCGAAAAACGAAGCCGAATACTGCGCGGTTGCTACAAATGCCCTGACAGGAGAGGCGGAATATTTCGGAAAAGATGCAATGAAACAGGACGACTACAGAATTATTATGGCTTCCTGTGCAATCCCGGCAGTGTGCCGCCCGGTAAAGCTTAACGGAGTACCTTACTTTGACGGCGGAATATCGGATGCAATACCTGTTGATCACGCACTTGAGGAGGGCTGTGATAAGCTTGTCGTCATACTTTCAAAGACGAGAGATTATATCCGAAAGCCGCAGGGAATGAGGTTTTTATACGCTGCACGCTGCCGTAAGTACCCGAAGGTCATAAAGCTTATAGATAACAGACACACATCTTATAACGAAAATTTCAGGCATGTACTTGAGCTTGAAAAGAAGGGCAAAGCATTCGTTTTTGCCCCAAGCCGCTCCATAAAAGTAGGAACGTATACAATGAGTGAAAATATCGAGCGCGAGCTTTACGAGCTCGGAATAAGCGATTTTGAGGAGCGGAAAGGCGAATTGTTGAAATTTATGCAAGTCTGATGAT
>CALXSX010000125.1 GCA_944391265.1 uncultured Clostridia bacterium
GTGTACTCTTCTTGGCATAACACCATCTGAAAATGCAGCGTTCTCAGATACTGAGAGCCCGTATGTCAAAGCGGCTGTAGATTTAAGTCTAATGTCACCTATTGCGGAAAATTATTTCGGAGCAGCAGACTTTATTTCAGTATCTGATGCAGCAAAGGTTTTAGTCGATACGATTGGCTATAAAAACGATGCAGCGTTAGCCGGTGGTTATCCGCTCGGATACGAATCGGTCGCTTTGCGGCTTGGAATAACAGAAAATCTACCAGGCGGCAATCTATCTGAAAACATTGCAGCTGTAATGATATTCCGAGCAGCCGGTACAGAGCGCTATGACGGAATATTAACCTCCGGACTCTCGATTCTTGAGCAAACATACAACATAAAATCGGTTAAGGGAATAGCACTGAATCATGCTCTTTCACCGGATCTTCCTCAAAGCGAAAATTCTCTGTTTATAGACGGTAAACAAATATCATCATGTGACACTTCGCTTGCAGGCAGGTACGTCGTATGCTATTATATTGAAAATGTCGGCATAAGCGGCGGAGATTGTGTTGAAATTTATAAATGCCGCACAAACGAAATAACTATTGATGCATCAAATATCGATTCTTCATCTGACAGGATGAATATCATATATTACGAAAACGGAAAAACAAAAACTCTTAGGGTACCAAATAACTGCAATATTATTTTAAACGGCGAATTTCTTTCCAAAGCTTCAGACGACGCTTACACTGAGGAAATATTCAGCTCCATAATAGAAATCCAAACAGATGATGAAACCCAAACAGACGATGAAACAACTGATTCTGAAACCGAAAGCGAAACTGACGAAAAAAAATCTAATCCTATAACAGGTAAAATAACATTTGTAGACAACGAAAAAGGCGAGGACTTTTTGTTTTTGCAAAACAAAACACTGATTCTTGCTAAAAAAATAAACAAAGCAGAGGGATTTGTCACCGACGTTCTATCCGATAAAATAATAGATTTATCTGAAAACAGTGCATACATAACAAGCGAATCAGGCGAAAACTTAACAATAGACGATATCGCGCCCTACGATGTACTCACTGTGTACAACGAGCCGAACGGAAGAAAACGCATTGTTGTATCAAAGGGGAAATCGCTTACAGCAACAATAGCTAAAACAGATGAGGAGCATATATATACAAGTGATAACATATTTGATTTTTACAGCGATTATGGGAACATTTCATCACTTACCGCCGGAATGAAGGCCGTGATTTATTTTGACAGCTCGTACAGGGCAATTTATTATAAGAGCGTCAATACCGATGATTACGGTTACATTATAAGGTCATACCTTGATACCGAATCTGAAGCAGCACCTACACTTCAGCTAAAAATATACTCATTCTCTAACGGTATAACAACTATCAAGTCAGACGATAAGATAAGATTTTGCGATTATTCAGTCTCAATTGATACCTCCTCTGAGAACCCGAAAGAGGTTTACGATGCAATCATAAATTACGCCGGACTTATCAGGTACTCAATCGGAGATGACGGAAAAATAACAAAGATTTTACTGCCTGCAATGCCAGACGGCTCACAGCCAAAGGATACCGACGTTTTCAGGCTTGATTTTGAAAAAGAGGATTGCCAGCAGGTATATGGGAACTTTTATTCAAGGTACGTAATTACACCGGAAACACTTATTCTTTCTGTTCCTGAGGACAGAAGCAATGATGATTTGTACCATCTTATTCCATATACATCACTGAGGGACGATGAAATTTACACTGTAAAGATATATGACAGCAATGAAAAAATGGAAGCCGGAGCCGTAGTTTTGCTAAAGGAGCCTAACATTTTTGAAGGAAAAATAAGTGTTGTAAAATCAGTGAGCCAAGTAGCAGACGAATCAGGAGATGTTGTTTGGGGAGTTAATGTATTAACGTATGGTGCTGAGCAAACCATAATTTCAAGAGAAAACTTAAAATGCGATCCAGTCGGCGGATACAACTTTGGAACAACAGAAATGTATCTGACTAACTTGAAGCCCGGTGACGTTATAAGCTATCATACCGACAGCGGCGGATATATGCGGGATTTTATAACAGTTTTTGAAAACAAGGAGCAGGACTATTACAGAACTGCAATATACGGATGGTATAGTGAAAACATTCCGCACAGCAGCATTGCAATGGGATATGCGCGCGTTACAGACGCGTTTGATGACAGGTTCTTTATAGACATGTACTACGGCCGGGTAACATGTCTGCCTGCAGCCGGCGCGAACATTTATATTTACGAAGAAAACGCAAAGACAAGGCTTCGCACAGGTGATATAAGCGATATATCAATCGGCGATTCCCTGCTTTGCGTGTGGAACTACAGCAGACTTAATGATATAATAATTTACAGATAAAGTCAGGACATTTTAAATATGATTCCAACAACAGCAGATATTGCAATATACGCTATCGGGTGAAGTGACCATTTTTTCATTGCTGCAAAAATGAGAATGAAAAACAGTATGTTTTTTACGTTAAAAAGATCGGCGACAGAACACGTTTGAAGAAATCCGTCAATGTTTATGAGCGCTATCTTCACTATCTCGAATGCCGCGGCTGCAATAAGTCCTGTAGACGCAGGACGCAGCCCGTAAAAAACATGTTTTACATACTTGTTTTCTGCAAATTTTTGAAGAAATTTTGCAATGATTACTATGGTAATGATACTCGGCGCAACTAATGCAATCGTAGTGACTACTGAGCCGAATACCCCTGCTGTGGTGTATCCAACATAGCTTGCCATATTTGCACCTATTGCGCCGGGGGTCGATTCGGAAACAGCAATCATATTTGCAAGTTCGTGCTGAGTATACCAGCCGGTAGTGTCGCTTATTCTCGATAAAAACGGTATTGTGGCTGCACCGCCGCCAATCGAAAAGAGACCAACCTTAAAAAATTCGTAAAAAAGTCTTAGTAAAATCATTCTGAAGCTCCTTTTCTGTTTTTAATTATGAATCCGGCAGCTCCAGCTGCAATAACGAATATTGCCGGCGATACTGGTGTAAATACTGATAGTATAAAGACGGCAATGCATATTATAAGAGTAAATGTATCAACAACCGACGTTTTTTTAAATTTGATCACGGCGTTGATTATAAGCGCGCAAACACAGACTCTGATTCCGCCGAAAGCGTAGTTTACAACAGCGAGTTCGCTAAATGATGTAAGTACTGAAGCTATGATGCAGATAATAATAATACTTGGCGCCACAAATCCGAATGTAGAAAAGATTGCTCCCGGTATACCGCCCTGCTTATATCCTACAAATGTTGACACATTTACGGCTATAATACCGGGAGTGCACTGACCGATTGCGAAATAATCATTTATTTCTTCATTTGTGGCGTAACCGTACTTCTCAACGATTTCACGTTCAATCAGCGGAAGAAGAGCGTATCCGCCGCCAAAGCACACTGCTCCCATCTTGAAAAATATAAAAAACAGTCTAAACAATTGCTTCATTCATTTTACCTCCGTTTTCCCGAAATACTGGTATATGTTGCATTTCATCATTCCGTTGTAAACTTTTCGTTTCTTATTCGCTTTCCTGCCGAAAACCCGTTCAAAATCCTCATGTGATGTAAGTATATAAAAAGACCAGGCATC
>CALXSX010000126.1 GCA_944391265.1 uncultured Clostridia bacterium
GGTATTCGTAATTTTCTGATACCGAATGAGGGACACGTATTTGTTGATTTTGATTTCTCGCAGATAGAACTGCGTGTCGGTTCATGGTATTGCAGGGACACTAAAATGCTTGAAACATATAGAAATGACGGTGACATTCATGCACAGACAACCTCTGTCATTTATAATATCTCATTTGAAGAAGCCATAGACAAAAACGCCCCGCACTATAAGGAGCGCCGCTCAATTGCGAAGAACTGTAATTTTGGTGTGTTTTACGGATTGTTCCCGAACGGGCTTATGCGAAATCTCAAAAAAGCCGGGATTGAAAAAACAAAACAGGAGTGTACAGACATTATCGAAAGTCTTAAAAATGGTTATCCAAAGTTAGCCGAGTGGCAGAAGAACACA
The DNA here is from genome assembly GCA_944391265.1 of uncultured Clostridia bacterium. Lineage (GTDB taxonomy): Bacteria > Bacillota > Clostridia > UBA1381 > UBA1381 > RGIG9115. The sequence continues at coordinate 391 of CALXSX010000126.1, forward strand.
AAGCAAGACGCGTCAAACTGCGGATATTCGGAAACTGCATTCGGTAGGCGGAGAATTTTAAAAGGCATATATTCACCGGATATGGGAACTCGTTCCTACTGGCAGAGATGTGAGCTGAATACTCCGATTCAGGGAACTGCTGCAGATATTTTAAAGCTTGCAATGGTACGAATCTTATCAAAGCTTGAGGAACACTCGTGCATAAAACCTCTGCTTCTTAAAGCACAGGGAGGAACGGGAACTTGGCACAGCGCTCAGCTGTCAAGATCAAAGAGTTTGTTCGGACCGTATGAGGATTGCCCGGAAATTTTGCTCCATTCAAGAAATGCACTGCATGACGTACTGCAAAAGGCCGGGCATGGTGATATTGTTTAAACTCAAAACGGAGAATGGTATCTTGTACATCTTTCAACCGCATGGACGTGTGATAAGGAGTGCAGCACCTTGGGCAGGGAAACATCAATACAAAAAATTGAGTAGACTGATGACGGGTGGCTGCGGCTTTCGGGCGGGGGGCATTTCCCACATAAGCAAGTACCGGCTCCGGATTTGCCTGAATATACTTTTGATGAGAGGCCGCAGGTATATGATTTTCAAGGCGGCGTGCTTCGTTCCGATTTTCAGATGCTAAGAACGCCGCTTGATTCTGATGCATTGTTTTTAACTGTCATCGCAGCAGGTCTTATTCTGAATCAGATGACGTAGCTTTCAGAAAATGGCTGAAAGACAAGTATGGTACAATTGAATCACTAAATAAGGCATGGGGTACCAGATTTTGGTCGCTGGAGTTTAATGATTTTTCTCTTGTTTGCTGTCAAAGAGCCACTACTACACATAAAAATCCGTCGCTGATGACAGATACTTCTTGTTTTTGTCTGACACGGTCATTAACTTCGCTTCAATACAAGCAAAAATTATCCGCAAATATATGCCTGACGCATTTATTACACATAACGGATTGTTTGAAAATATTGACTATAAGAAGTTGACTGACGAGTGTTTGGATATTTTGGGATTTGACAGTTACCCTGCTTTTAATGAACGCTATGCTCTGGGCGGAGGCAGATGGGGAGTCTACAGGCTTGCACTTACGAGAGGATGCTCGGATAAATTTCTTGTTCTTGAACAGCAGGCAGGCCCCGGCGGTCAGAACTCATATGTTTTGCCCACTCCGCTGCCGGGACAAATCAGGCTATGGACATATCAAAGTATAGCAAACGGCGCAGTAAGCGTACTGTATTTCTGTTATAGAACCGCGCTTTTCGGCGCTGAACAGCTTTGGTACGGCATATATGATCACGATCTTGAAGAAAATTACAGAAGCCGCGGGATACGCCAGATTGCCAGTGAAATAGGGCGTGTTGGGGATTTATTTCTGAAGGAGCGTATGCACAACGAAGTTGCATTTTTCTATGACTATCACAATGTTTGCAATAACTAGACAGAATCTTTTGCACCGGAAGATAACTGGGAAATATATATGGAACTGAATAAGCAAAACATTCATGCTGATTTTATATATTTGGCGGACGATATGGATAGGTATAAGGTTGTTATCTTCCCGCACTGACATTATCAGGAACCACATCGATGCAAAACCTCCAATCGATGAAAACCTTGAAGAAATTGCTTTGGGAACGCATCGTATGTACTTAAACCACGGAAATAAGGAGATCTCTTTGAGTGGCTATGACCTGCTGACAGAAAGTGATTTTGAGAGCATTCCGCCTTATGGGGTTATGTTAGTCGGCGGAGATAAGAAATGATTTTGCTGATGAAGTTAAACAGATATATTATACTTTTTCACAGAATGTAGTTTAAATGATCTTGCTGTTAAAAAGCAGATTGATTAGAGTTACAATATGGATTTAATCCTTCAGAAAAATACCCCCGGCTTTTGCAAAGGCAAGAGCAGGGGGTATTCTGTTTGCAATAACAAGTATGATATAGATTCTTTCCTGCTTGGATTAGCATTAAAGGCATATTGTGTTGTTGCATATAAATTTTAAAATTGAGAAGCCGGCCAATCTTGATAAAAAATTTTTGTTAAACTACTTGAAAAATTACGGCAATTGTGTTAAAATACTTGTATAGGTGAGCAAAATTCCTATACATATTCGAAAGCGGGATGTATTAGATAATTTGAATAGGTATATTGCTTGTTTAGTTTTCGTATTGCGGATTTATGCTGCTGTATGGTGGCAGAATGGAGAATGAGATGTACAAAAAATTCGGTAAACGAGCAATTGATATAGTGCTGTCGTCAATTGGGCTTATTGTCTTGGCAATTCCGATGTGCATTATAGCTATAGCAATTAAGATTGACTCTCAGGGACCTGTGATATTTAAGCAGCCGCGCCTTGGACGATACGGAAAAGTTTATACAATGTATAAGTTCCGTTCAATGTGCGTTGGAGCTGAAAAGGATGGCGTTTACTCTGATGATAATGACTCAAGAGTGAGCAGGGTCGGAAAAATAATCAGGGCGACAAGCCTTGACGAGCTTCCGCAGCTTTTGAACGTTCTGAAGGGTGATTGCAGCCTTATCGGTTTTCGCTCTCCGCTTACATATCATCCATGGCCTTGGGAAGAGTATACTGAAAAACAGCGGAAAATGTTTGAGCTCCGCCCGGGAATTACCGGATGGGCGCAGGTAAATGGACGAAAAACGGTTGAATGGCACGACAGGATTGCCATGAATGTGTGGTATGCTGAGCACTGCTCGTTTCTGCTTGATCTTAAGATATTATTTATGACGGTATTTAAGGTTTTGAGAAATGACGATAATGAAAATGTAGGCGAAACAGTGAAAAAAGAGTATGCAAAATCGCAGGAAAAACAGCTGGCTAATGAGTAAGGAGAATCCGGTATGCTGAAGCTAATGTACATAACAAACAGGGCTGATATAGCGCAAATAGCAGAATCCGCCGGCGTTGACAGAATATTTATCGACCTTGAAACTATTGGGAAAAAAGAACGTCAGGGCGGCATGGACACAGTTCAGTCGCACCACACGCTTGATGATATAAAAACGATCAAAAATGTTCTCAGCAGCAGTGAACTCATTGTACGATCTAATCCTATACATAGCGGCTCGAAAGAGGAGATAGATTCAATTATAAAAAACGGTGCAGATATAGTGATGCTTCCGTATTTCAAAACAATGGAAGAAGTTAGGCTGTTTTTATCATATGTAAACGGCAGAGTCAAAACAATGCTGCTTTTTGAAACACCGGAATCTGTAGAAAAAACCGACGAAATATTAGCCCTTGAAGGAATCGATGAGGTGTATATAGGCCTAAATGATTTAAGTCTCGGTTATAATAAAAAATTTATGTTTGAGCTGCTTTCGGACGGTACAGTTGAAAGTCTTTGCCTTAAGTTCAGGCTTAGCGGCTTGCCATATGGCTTCGGAGGTGTTGCGGCAATAGGAACCGGAATGCTTCCGGCGGAAGCAATTTTAAAAGAGCATTATCGATTGGGTTCATCAAGCGTGATACTTTCTAGGAGCTTTTGTAACTATGAGAAAGTAGGAAGTACGGACAAAATAAGAGATATATTTAACAGCAGTGTTCACTGTATGAGATTGTTTGAAAAAGAGATTGAAACGCACGCTAAATATTTTAGTGAAAACATAGATCTGGTGAAAAAGTGCATTGATAAGATAATAGGAGATAGGGTATGATCACATTCATCACATGGCTCAGGGCATTAGCGGCCATTATCATTACCAACTCTCACTATACCGGCATATATCCTACCGACCTTATTGCTAACGGTGGGTTGCTTGGTGACGTGATTTTCTTTGCAGTTTCCGGATTTTGTCTTTCTAATATAAAGCTCAGGTTTGACCGGTGGTACTTAAAACGAATATTGAGGATATATCCAGCTGTATGGATTATAACCGCTTTTTATCTGCTGATAGGCTCGTACAGTTTTACATACGATCAGATCACTGTCAAAACTATGTTTTGGTGGTTTGTATATCCTA
>CALXSX010000127.1 GCA_944391265.1 uncultured Clostridia bacterium
CATTCACTATAATTGTATCGGCGCCATTGAGATACCCGACCTTGACAAATTACCGGCAAACAATGTATCGGTACATACAAGGCAGGGCGTAGATGTTCATTACGCCGCCTGTGCAAGTTGAAAAACAAACAAAAAAACCGAGTGTCATACAGAACCTTTTAAGTCCTGTAAGAACACTCGGTATGGTCGGGATGACAGGATTTGAACCTGCGGCCCCTACGTCCCGAACGTAGTACTCTACCAAACTGAGCCACATCCCGTTTTTCAAATCACTAGGATATAATACCATAATTTGCAGCAAAAGTCAAGCTTTTTTTTTAGTTTTTTTAAAATTATAAAATATAGGTTTATTTCTATAAATTATAACACACATATATATTGCCATTTCTATTAAAAATGTATCTGATTTATATGCTGATTTCCAAGCCGTTAAGATAGTCAATGACGCTGCCGCTTGTCTTGAAATCAAAAATCAGCTTATAGCTTTTCAGGAAATAACCGCCTTGTTTTTTGCTGCCACTATACTTGATATCTCCGCTTAATGGATGTGAAATGTTAGCCATCTGTGCGCGTATCTGATGTGTTCTGCCTGTGTGCAGCTCTATTTCCACCTCGGAGTTATTGCCGTTTTCTTTTATAACCTTGTATGATGTTATGATTTTTTTGCCTTTCTCTCCGAGCAAAACTTTTTTATCAGATCTCGTGAGATATGATGTCAAAGTATCTTGCTTCTTGTCAAATATGCCGTCGCATACACAAAGGTAAAATTTTTTAATTTCCCTGTTTTTTATTTTTTCATTTACAGCCCTGAGAGCAGCTGCATTTTTCGCCGCTATAATAAGTCCTGATGTATTTCTGTCTAACCTGTTGCAAAGGGCGGGTGTGAAAGAGTTTTCTTTTTGCGGCTCATACTCTCCTTTCTGTTCAAGGTAATAAAGGATTCTTGATATAAGGGTGTCTTTGCTTCCCCTATCGTCTGCGTGCACCGGTATTCCTGCCGGCTTATTAACAATTATTATATTTTCATCCTCATAAACTATATCGGGCTTTTCCGCAGGCGGAGCACTTCTTTTCTTCTTGTAAAACTCATCAGGAAAATAGAGGGTAAGCTCGTCGCCCTCAGATAAAATGTACTTTTCGTTATGACAGTGCTTTGAATTTATTCTCACGTCATTTTTTCTTATTCCCTTATAAAGGCGTGAGACAGGTATATCCGGCATCAGCTTTAAGAGAAACTTATCGAGCCTTTGACCGGCGTCATTTTTATTTACGAGAAGTATTTTCATGGCGTACGCTCCAAAAATTTAAAAATTGTTCATAAAATAATTGATATTACATATTGTAACATAATTTAAAATATGATACAATATGTTTTGATAAAAATATTGAAATTAAAACTTATGAAGACATTGAAAGTGAGGAATTATTGCTTTATGGGACTTTTTTCGTTCAATTATGCAAAGCCCGGACCGGGTGTAGATAAGGATGCGCCAAAGAAAAAAGGTATATTTTTGTATTTCGAGCTGTTCGTAAGAAAGTTTTTTAAGATGATACAGGTGAATATGCTTTACTTTTTGGTAAGTATACCGTATATCATACTTATGTTTTTATTTGTCACGGGAATTTTCGGCAGATATTTTGGCGAGCAGCTGACGAATATAGCGAAGGAAGCAGGGATTGATGATCAGTCTGTGGGGACTATGCTTTTGATTTTTAACGCGTTTGTAACAATGCTTATATTTTCTCTTTGGGGATCAGGACCTGCATCTGCCGCTTATGCATATGTTACAAGGTGCTTCACAAGGGAAGAACATGCGTGGATACTTTCCGATTTCTTTAAAAATTTTAAAGAAAATTTTAAACACTCGATGATTATTTTAGTATTGGACTTCGTAATACTTTTCCTGATGTTTAATGCTATTGTTCAGTATTGGAACCTGTATCTTTCAAGCAATCAGTTTATTTGGGCTATTCTGATGTATTTGTGTATATTGGCAGCCATTGTATATACATTTATGCATTTTTATTTTTATCAAATCATGGTAACGTTTGAATGTAAGTTTAAGGATCTCATCAAAAATGCCCTGATGCTCGCTCTAGGAAAAGCGCCTATGAACCTGTTCCTCACAGTAATATGCTTTGTATTGCTTATGATTTTGTTTAATTTTTTGCACCCTGTATTTGCAGTATTTCTGTGCTTTATACTTTTCTACAGCATTGTGCGCTATCCTATTGAGTTTTATTCGGCGCGTACAATACAGCGTATAGCTGTTGAACTAAAGGAGGATTAAGATAGCACATGGAAAGCTTTGATATAGCTGTTATAGGAGGCGGCCACGCAGGTGCGGAGGCCGCTCTTGCGTCTGCAAGGCTTGGAGTTAGGACTGTGATGTTCACAATAAGCCTTGACGCTATAGGAAATCTCCCTTGTAATCCCAGCATAGGCGGGACGGCTAAGGGACACCTTGTATGCGAGATAGACGCACTTGGCGGAGAAATGGGAAAGGCAGCGGACGCTACTTTTATTCAGTCAAAAATGTTAAACAGAGGCAAAGGCCCTGCTGTTCATTCGCTAAGATGTCAGATTGACAGGAAAAGGTATCATATTGAAATGAAAAAGCGCCTTGAAAATCAGGATAATCTCGAGGTAAAGCAGGCTGAAATTGTTAAAATAGTATTGACCGATGGGAAAATATCAGGCGTAGTCACGCAAACCGGCATGGAATATGCCGTAAAATCAGTAATAGTTGCCGGCGGCACATATTTAAAAGGCAAGATAATGATAGGTGATTTTGAAAAGCAGAGCGGTCCTGACGGCCTGTTCCCGTCAAATGAATTGTCTGATTGCCTTACTGATATGGGAGTTGTGCTCAGGCGGTTTAAAACAGGTACTCCGGCTCGCATAAATGCGAGGTCAATTGATTTCAGCAAAATGGAAAAAGAAGACGGAGATGACAAGATTGTTCCGTTTTCTGCTGAGACAACAGGAGAACTCAAAAACAGAGCTTCCTGTTATCTTACATATACAAATGAGAGGACGCATGAAATCATAAGAGAGAATATCCATCTTGCGCCAATGTACAGCGGCAGGGTAAAGGGAGTAGGGGCAAGGTACTGCCCGTCTATAGAGGACAAAGTAGTGCGCTTTAAGGACAAGCCGCGCCATCAGCTTTTTATGGAGCCGATGGGACTTGATACGCAGGAAATATATGCGCAGGGGATAAGTACAGGTTTGCCCGAGGAGGTTCAGCTAAAAATGCTGCGCACCATTAAGGGTCTTGAAAACGTCCAAATTATGCGCCCTGCGTATGCGATTGAGTACGATTGCTGCGATCCTACTCAGCTTTATCCTACACTGGAATTTAAAAACATACCTTATCTGTATGGAGCCGGCCAATTTAATGGAACAAGCGGATATGAGGAAGCGGCAGCGCAGGGCCTTGTGGCGGGAATAAATGCTGCTTTGAAGCTAAAAGGCGAGGAACCGCTTATTTTGGATCGTGCTGACGGTTATATAGGGACATTGATAGATGACCTTGTTACAAAAGGGACAAATGAACCGTACAGAATGATGACATCAAGGTCCGAGTACAGACTTTTGCTCCGTCAGGATAATGCCGATGCAAGGCTTACACCAATTGGATATAGAATCGGGCTTATATCACAGGAAAGATACGATAAATTTGTTGAAAAGCAGCAGCGAATTAAAAACGAGATAGATCGTCTTACCAGGACGATAGTAACGCCGGCAGAGGCGAATCCGATACTCAGGGAATACGGTACAGCAGATATAAAAACAGGCTCGCGGCTTTCAGACTTAATAAAAAGACCTCAGCTTGATTATGAAAAGCTTGCCCCGATAGACACTGACCGTCCTGCCTTAAGTGCGGCAGTGTGTGAGGAAGCGGAAATATTTATAAAATATGAAGGATATATAAAAAGGCAGATAGCTCAGGTTGAGCAGTTCAGGAAAATGGAGGAATGGCAGATTCCTGTAGATTTTGATTTTAATGATGTGTACGGACTTAGGATAGAGGCGCGCCAGAAGCTGTCTGCTATTAAGCCGTGTTCGCTCGGACAAGCATCAAGGATTTCAGGAGTTTCACCGGCTGATATATCCGTTTTGATTGTTTACTTTAAAGAGCGTTTCGGGAGATGATACAGTGGATTACACGACAATAGATTTTGAGACGGCAACGTCCTGTTTTTCAAGTATATGCAGCATGGGAATATGTGTGGTGGAAAATAACAAGGTTACGGAAAAACGTTCTTTTCTTATCAAACCTGAACCGTTTGAGTTTTATGATTTCAATATTGCAATTCATGGAATTACTCCGCAAATGGTTGAAGACTGCGGTACATTTGATACATATTGGACAGATATAAAGCCATATCTTGAAAATAAAATTGTAATTGCCCACAATGCTCAGTTTGATGTTGGCGCACTTAGAGCTACACTTGACATGTTCGGGATAGAATATCCTGAATTTAATTATTTGTGCACAGTTAAGCTTTCTCAGAAGGCATACCCTGAGTTAAAAAGCTATAAGCTCAATTATTTGAGCAAAGTTTTGGGTATAAATCTCCGTCACCATATTGCACTTGACGACGCCTGTGCTTGTTCCGAGATATTTCTCAGAATATTAAAAGATTACAAATTAGAGACAGTTGAAGACGTGGTTGAAAAATTCGATATCGGCATTGGTAAGCTCTGTTCGGGCTATTACGAGCCTTGTAGAAAAAACAGAAAAAATTGATTGTTTACAAATACATTACAAATAAGCAAACAGCTTGACAATACTATATATTGGTATTATAATTATATATGTACTTTAGTCAACACAATATATAGTATAATAAAAATTAGAAACGGAGCATAATAATCGGAGATGAATACAATGGTTAATACAATTATTAAGCGTGATGGCAGACAAGTTGACTTTGATATTGAGAAGATAGTTAACGCCATTGACAAAGCATTTGTAGCTACTACGCAAAGAGAAAACAAGGAATACGCGCGATTTCTTGCAGAGAAGGTTCTGCTTGAGTTAGAGGAAAACCATCTTGAAAAACCGTCTGTTGAGCAGATACAGGATGTGGTTGAAAAGGTTCTTATAGAAAACGGACATGTTCGTATAGCAAAGCAGTATATTGTTTACAGGTCGGAGCGCACAAGAAGGAGAAATATGCAGTCCGATCTTATGAAGATTTATGAGGATATAACATTTAAAGATTCGAAGGACAGCGATATTAAAAGAGAAAATGCAAACGTAAATGCAGATACAGCAATGGGAACAATGCTGAAGTACGGCTCAGAGGGCGCGAAACAGTTTTTTAAGATGTGTGTTCTCAAAAAAGAGCACGCTCAGGCTCATGAAGACGGGGATATACATATCCACGACCTCGACTTTCTGACAATGACGACAACTTGCTGCCAGATTGATTTGCTGGATCTATTCAAAGGCGGATTTTCTACGGGTCATGGCGTGCTTAGAGAACCGAATGACATTGCAAGCTATGCGGCTCTTACGTGCATTGCTATTCAGTCGAATCAAAATGACCAGCACGGAGGACAGAGCATATGCAATTTTGACTATGGTCTTGCTCCCGGAGTGAAAAAGACTTTTATTAAGCTTTACAGACGAAATCTTCATAAAGCGCTTACGCTCATGACCGGAAAAGAGGTAACTGAGGCTGGGCTTAAAGAAATACAGGACAAACTCCTTTCTGATGGACTTGTTTTACGGATAGAATTTCACGATGAGTATCTTGAGAAAGAAAGAGAGATTTTAAAAGATAAAGGGTTTGATGAGACGTGTGTTGAAAACGCTCAGAAATTCTCTATCTCCGAAACGATAAATGAAACTGAAAGAGCAACGTATCAGGCTATGGAAGCTCTTATCCACAATCTTAACACGATGAATTCAAGAGCCGGTGCACAGACGCCGTTTTCATCGATAAATTATGGTATGGATACTTCTGCTGAGGGCAGAATGGTTATTAGAAATGTTCTCCTTGCAAATGAAGCCGGGCTTGGTAATGGCGAGACTCCTATTTTCCCGATACAGATATTCAGGGTTAAGGAAGGAGTTAGCTATAATCCGGGTGATCCGAACTATGATTTGTTCAAGCTTGCCTGCCGCGTAAGTGCAAAGAGACTTTTCCCGAATTTTTCGTTCCTTGATGCGCCGTTTAATCTTCAGTATTATAAGGGTACCCCTGAAACGGAAATTGCATATATGGGATGCCGCACAAGAGTTATAGGTAATGTCTATGATAAATCGAGGGAGATTTGCAACAGAAGAGGTAACCTTAGTTTTACTTCAATCAACCTTCCGAGAATTGCTATACGTGCAAAAGGAGACATTGAATGGTTTTTTGAAGAACTTGACAGAAAGATTGATCTTGTAATCGATCAGCTTCTCGACAGGTTTAGAATACAGTGTGCAAAGAAAGTAAAGAACTATCCGTTCCTTATGGGTAATGGTGTATGGCTTGATTCAGAAAAGCTCGGACCTGAGGATACTCTTGAGGAAGTGCTGAAACACGGTACTCTTTCTCTTGGGTGGATAGGCCTTGCAGAGGCGCTTGTTGCACTGATCGGTGAACATCACGGTCAGTCCGAACGCGCTCAGAATCTTGGTCTTGACATCGTATCTCATATGAGAAGGAGAATGGATGAGGAAGCGGACAAAACGGGACTTAATTTTGGACTGATAGCGACACCGGCAGAGGGTTTATCTGGACGTTTTGTCAAATCAGATAAGAAAAAATATGGCATTATTCCGGGCGTTACAGACAGAGAATATTATACTAATTCGTTTCATATTCCCGTTTATTATGAGATAAGTGCTTTTGACAAAATAAAGAAAGAAGCACCGTATCATGCGCTTACCAATGCCGGACATATTTCATACGTTGAGCTCGACGGTGATCCGACGAAAAACATTGAAGCTTTTGAGAAGGTTATCAGAGCGATGCATGATGCAGGAATAGGATATGGAAGCATTAACCATCCGGTGGACAGGGATCCTGTTTGCGGATTCACCGGAATCATTGGTGATACTTGCCCGGCCTGCGGAAGAACGGAGGACGATGGTCAGCCTCACTTTGAGAGAATCAGACGTGTTACGGGTTATCTTGTTGGAACTCTTGACAGATTTAATGATGCAAAAAGAGCAGAAGAAAGAGACAGAGTCAAGCACGGAGTTTGATATTGAGAACCCGCCGCCATTTGGCGGCGGATTTTTACTATATAAAAAATTATCAGCGAGGTTATATTATGAAGATAAGATTATTTGGTACGGCGAATGATTCGATAGTTGACGGCCCGGGACTCAGGTATGCGGTTTTTGTTCAGGGATGTCCTCATAACTGCAAAGGCTGTCACAACCCTGCCTCACACGATTTTAACTGCGGGTACTTAAAGGACATATCCGAGCTCGCAGAGGAGATAAAGAAGAATCCTCTGATTGATGGCGTCACTTTTTCTGGAGGGGAGCCGTTTTGTCAGGCAAAGGAACTAACAGAACTTGCAAAAATTCTTAACATGAATGTTGTTTGCTATACCGGCTACCTTTTTGAAGACCTTATAGCCGGCGCAAATGCAGAAAACGGATGGAATGAGCTTTTGAACTGCATTGATATATTGGTTGACGGAAGGTTTGAGGAGGATAAAAAGAGTTATGATTTGCTTTTTAAGGGAAGCTCCAATCAGCGTTTGATAGACGTTAAAAAGAGTCTTTCATCAAAAACAGCTGTTTTGTATCAATTTGAATGAATTATTTATAAATTTTTCGTTTTAGTATAGCTTTTTTTCGATAAATGTAGTATAATAGATGTGTATTTACACAGAAAGAGGGATCTTAATGGAAAATGCTCTGCAATATGCTTTTTCGTATTTAAAGCTCATACAGATAAGTGATATTATAGATATATTTTTGGTGGCAGTCATTCTTTACTATTTAATCGGCTGGCTTCGCGAAACAAGGGCAATGCAGCTTGTAAAGGGAATAGTGCTTCTTTTTGCCGTGCTTTTGATCAGTGACCTGACAAATCTTACGGTAATAAATTATATACTTGGTGCTGTTGTTCAGGTAGGAGTCTTTGCGATTGTTGTAATTTTTCAGCCGGAGCTCAGAAGCCTGCTTGAAAAGTTAGGACGGTCAAGGATAGGAAAGCTTATGGATTTTGCAACTATGGACCCTGATATGAGAGAAGACCAATCAAAT
>CALXSX010000128.1 GCA_944391265.1 uncultured Clostridia bacterium
ATTACCTTGCTAATAAGAGAATACCGCAATTAAAGGAAATCATATTTACACTTCTTTGTAATGGTATTGGTGATAGTTCTTCTGATGACGAAGATGAACCACCTGTGAAAAAATTAGTTTTAAAAAGATAAAATTATAGGAGGAAATTAAAATGGCAAACAAAACAGTTGATACTGACGCATTGGGACAGGCTGCAAATGCATTGTCTACTTACATTGAAGCGGTGCAGAATAATATTCAGAAGATGAGAGATGCTGCTACTGATTGTAGTGACAATATGGGCAGTGATGTGTATAGTCAGAAGGCTATTACAAAACTTGAAACCTGTGCAAAGGATTTGTCAAAAACTTTAGCAGAAGCATCTGAGCTTCGTAAAAAAATTCTGAATAAGAAAAAACAAATTGAAGATTCTTATGCTTCATTCTAAAATAGGAGGTCGCAAAAATGGCTAAATATGGAATTAGTGCTGAAGGAGTAAGTGCTTTAAACCAATTAGCATCTGATATGAGCACGATAAATGATGATATCGAAGAAAGTGGTCGCACCCTTAAATCAAAAATTTCAGGAATTGGTGATGGACTGGGTGTTTACGAGGATGAAATACTTGACCTCGTTTCAGATGTAAACAATGCACAGGAAAAAGGCAGAGAATCAGTAAATCAGCTAACACAAAAAGTTAAATCGTTAGCAAATGAGATTCAAGGTCTTGTAAGTATGGGATTAGGTAAATAATAAACAGGAGGTGCTAATGTGAACCCGATAACGAATAGTAACATTAAAGAAGGGTTTAGACAAGCAAACGAAGCAAATGCTCGTTCAAAGGAAAATGTCATAAGGCAAAACGCTAATGCTCGTTTGAGTCAAATGAAAAAGAAACATTCTGATTTGGGTTGTTTAATGTTCATATTCTTCCCTGTTTGGATATATGAGTATTATTATAACAAAAAAATTGATGAAGAAGTTTTAAAAATCAATAATGATGCTTCAGTTCAAATAAGAAATTTATACGCAGAAGCTGACAGGATTACCATGCAACAGATTAGACAGTATGAGAATGAAGTTAATACTTACCACAAAAAGGTATTAAATAATGCATCAACTGTAAAAGAAATGGTTGATTATGTAACAACGATGTTTCAAAGAATGGTATCTCATGCAGATACAAGTGCACATAAAAAATTTATTGAAACAGATTTTACTTATGTTGTAAGAAAAACAGGCATTTCTTTTAATTACCAAAGTACATACACAAATCCTCAAGATGACTATAATTTTGAAAAGCAGAGATTTAGAGATTTACACACTGATGCAGAATGTGAAGGCTTAGCACAGGCTTTGGCTATTATGACAATTAAACAAATGAAGTCTATTTATCCTCCAAACTCACTTTCTATTACAGTTAGCCATAATGATGCGGCTGTTACACTGCACTATAAATCTGCAAATAAGAACTTTGTTGTAGCAAGAGATATTGTGTAATTTAAAGAGGGTGAAAAAATGAGAGAATTTGAAAGAGAAGCAACTGTTGTTGTTTGTAAATGTACGCACTCAAAACAGCCGTTTGGAATTAGAATGGAAAAAATAAATGGTGTATGGCATCAAACTTGGGCTTTTAAGATAAATGAAAAAGCCGCAAAAAATGAAGGCTATGGTACTGAAATGGTATCGGGTAGAATCGAAGTAGATGCCGAATATCCGGGTTGCCCATATTGCGGAACTATGGGTTGGTTCAGTTGTGGTAACTGTGGTAATTTAACTTGCTATTCCGGTGAAACAAACATTGTAACTTGCGCTTGGTGTGGCAATAAGGGTGAATGTCAAGCAGCTGAATCATTTGATTTAAAGGGCGGAGGATATTAAAAATAAGGTGGTTGTTATTGGTTAGGCTTTGAAGGAAATTTGACTGTGTATAATTTAGACTATTATAAATACTTAATGTTGCTCTAAATGCAACTGAAGCTGAGATTAAAGAGTCTTTCATAAAGATAAGACAAGTGGCAACTCCGGATGAAATATATAAAATGAACGAGGCTTATAAGGTTCTCTCAGATACTAATGAAAGAACTAAATATGACCAAAGGTATAAAAATCAAAGTGTTTCAATTAATGATAATTGGGGCAGTTCTGCTGTTCCTCTTACAACCAATCCTACCTTTGGATCAACACGTGGTATCCCTACCGGAGCACCTTCTGTTAGACAAGTTAAAATTTTGAATTTGGACAACCTCAGTACGAGAGTTATCGTAGTAAATAACATTTACGATAATAAATTTCCTCACGCACAATACTGTGATAACGGACTTTATTATGGTATAGAGAAAAATAACCATGTTAGTTTATGTAATAAAACACAATGGGATAGCATTTTCAGATGGGTAATCAAAACTACTACGAGAGGTACAAAGCAATCTGTTTTTGTCTCTGCAAATTTGAAAAAGCTTATAATATTGGGTATTATATTTGCATTGTGTATATTCTTTATAATAAAATATGGCAATAATAATCCAGATACTTCCACTCCAACAAGTAATACAGGCTATATACAATCGGGCTCCTCATCAAACACTACTATGCCTGAAGATGGAAACTAATCAAAAGTTGAGTATGTAGAAGTTGAAAAACCGCAAATGGGACTATTTATCATACTTATAACTCGTATGATCCCAATATATCTGTATTAATTGTTGAATTGCCATCGTATGAAACAACTACATATTATTATCTTAAATTATTAGATAAGACAACAGATGAAATAGTACAAAGCGTATTTATCCCGGACAAACATAATCAATTTTTGTTCCTTGTGGTACATATGAATTAAAATATGCCTGTGGTTCTACATGGTATGGACATAAACAACTTTTAGGGAAATATGGAAATTACAGCAAAAGCGATAATCCTATTACCTTTGAGCAAAGGTATGAATATCAATTAACATTAAAATCTTATACCGGTAGCGGAAACTGTGGTAATAGTTTCATTACAGAGGAAATTGACTTGGATGATTTCTAACATACATTTTAATATACAAGGTGGAAATTTTTATGAATTTAGGACCAATAAGCTTGTTGTGCATTGTTTTAGGCATAATTGGCGGAATTTTTTTGCTTATAATTGGAGTTGCTAAGATTTTGCAATTTTATAAAAATAAATTTAATTATAATGTGTTCCCTGCTACTTTCTGCTTGTTAGCATTACTTATTTTGTTGGGTATTGCAAGTGAACAAAGCGGGGGTTTACAAATTTTGCTTATCATAATTGCTTTATTATTAGCCGCTTATACTATTTATGTTGATATAAAACGAACAAATATATATTATGGTATAACCGCTTTTTTCATTCAGTTTGTAATGGTGTTTTCGTTAATATTTTTATTAATGATTTGGGTGTTTAAAAGAGCATCAAATAGTATGAAACGAAATTTTAGGCTTTAATTTTATAAACGTGGATAGTCGTCTTATGCAAAATATATCAAGATAATCATGTTTTGAATTTTGATTTGCTTATGAAAGATTGTCAAGGAAGCACTATAAAATTATTAGATAAATATGTGATTAAAATATAATGAGGTGATTTATAATGCAATATGAGATAAAGGGCGGGAATTTACCTGTTGTTGTTTGCTCGCTTGCTGCCGGAGAAAAAATGATAACTGAAAGTGGCGGTATGAGTTGGATGTCATCAAATATGCGTATGGAAACAACATCAAACGGTGGTGTCGGTGCTGCGTTAGGAAGAATGTTTGCCGGAGAAGGTATTTTTCAAAATATTTATACTGCTGAGGGGGGAAGTGGGAAAATCGCATTTTCATCAAAATTTCCTGGTTCTATTATGCCTGTACATATAAGCCCTAATAATGAATTTATTGTACAGAAATCTGGTTTTCTTGCATCAGAAATTGGTGTTAATTTATCAGTACATTTCAACAAAAACATTGGTTCGGGATTGTTTGGCGGTGAAGGTTTTATTCTTCAGAAACTATCAGGTACCGGAACTGCTTTTATTGAGATTGATGGCTCATGTGAAGTCTATAAACTTCAAGCAGGGCAGCAGATAATTGTTGATACAGGACATTTAGCAGGTATGAGTAGTACCTGTCAAGTAGATGTACAAATGGTCGGCGGAATGAAAAACACTTTTCTTGGTGGTGAGGGTATATTTAATACAGTTATTACAGGCCCCGGAAAAGTATATTTGCAGACAATGCCAATGAGTGGTTTTGCATCAACTATTTCTCGACATTTACCACAAAGAAGATAAAAATCGGGAGGTGAAATTGTAGCGTCATTTAGAGATCATCAAGAAAAAATTGAAAACGCTACATCAAAATCAGATCTTTTTCAAATTTTGAAAAGAACTCAAAGTAGAGTTTAATGAAAACAAGCCAAAAGCAAAAAATGCAAGAAATTCACAAACAAAATTGAATTTATGGGGGAGTAAATTATGTATTGTCAAAATTGTGGAACAGATGTAGGACAATCAAACTTTTGCCCTAACTGTGGAACATCTATAGTTAATAACTTTGGCGCGGCAAAAGCAAATGTGGAGAACTTTAACTTAATTACTGCTTATAAGAGTATGTTCAAAAAATATGCTCAGTTTAATGGCAGAAGCAGACGAAGCGAGTATTGGTTTGCATCTTTGGCAAATTACATTCTTGTGATGATTGTATATGCCATAATGTATATACCAATGATGGTTGATATTGTGAATTATGGTGAGCCATCTGCTACTACTGCTGGAATAATGGGTATTGTGGGACTTTTTCTAATGGTGTACGCTTTTGCAATACTTGTTCCATCATTGGCTCTTTCGGTTCGTAGATTGCACGATACAGGTAGAAGTGGTTGGTGCTTGCTTCTTGGCTTGATTCCATTTGTAGGTGGAATAATTGTGTTCGTATTTTCTGTGCTTGATAGTCAACCCGGCACAAATAAGTATGGTCCTAATCCTAAAGAGTTATAATAAGAAATTACATTTATGTAAGTATTTCTTTGCAAAGATTGCTTTTTGTAATGGTAATGATACCGGTGGTCGCTAAAAATTCGAGAATTGTATTAGATACAATATTTATGGTTCTTTTTTATTTATGTTATATGTGGGCAACAAGAGGTCTATATAGCTTTGGGATAGTATAAGAAAAATAAATAAGAATATTTTAGCATAAAAGGGCAAGATCCATTGTGTGCTTGCTCTTTTATGTCCACAAGCCTATTTTAACATTTTTCTTTTTGAAGCATATAATAATACTGAGGTGTTAAATATGGCTTTTATTATAAAATATATACTTTTTTCTTTTATTACGATTTTGTTTGTGAATTTTCCAAAACGCTATTATGACAAGCACTATAAGACATTATTTTCATTGTATATGTTAGTAGTTGGTATAGTATTTTTAATTTGACTTTTGAAGGAGCGCTTATGGAAACGCAAAATAAAGAAATGTTAGAATACATGATTGGTGGACTATTGTATACTCCGGCACTTAATAAAAGTATTGCAAAAAAACTGATAAATAATGAATTTGAGTGTCTTACTTCCATTGCATTTTGTTTAGAAGATTCAATTCAAGATGAAGCTTTAGTTATGGCAGAAATGGAATTGTGCAAAACCTTAGCTGAATTAAAAAACTCTAACGCTAAATTACCATTACTGTTTATAAGAGTTCGCACTCCTGAACATTTGAAAAAAGTGCATAAAATGGTTCAAGCATATCGTAGCATACTTACCGGATATATACTCCCTAAGTTTGATTTAACAAATTGCAACGAATATGCTGCTTTGATTTGTGACTTTAATCAGAACCATGAATCTCCATTATACATTATGCCTATTCTTGAAAGTAATATGGTTGCAGACATTGGAGGGCGAGTTCCTGCTTTATATGAGATTAAGGAAAACCTTTTGAAAATTAAACAGTATGTTCTCAATGTTCGTGTTGGTGGTAATGATTTTAGCAATATGTATGGATTACGAAGAAATGTTACCCAGAACATTTATGAGATTGGTGTTATCAGAGATATATTAGTAAACATAATAAATGTTTTCGGTTCTGATTTTGTTGTTTCCGGCCCGGTTTGGGAATATTTTAAAACAGACATTGATGAAGAATGGAAACAAGGCTTAATCAGAGAATTGAAATTAGATTTATTGAATGGTTTTATAGGAAAAACAGCCATACATCCATCGCAAATTCCTGTAATTTATGATGGCTTAAAAGTTAAAAAATCAGATTATGATGATGCTATCAAAATACTTGGTTGGGACTTGTGTGATTATGGTGTTGAAAAAAGTGCCGATGGCTCAAGAATGAATGAGGTTAAATGTCATTTGACATGGGCAAAAAAAATATATAAATTAGGGTTAATTTATGGAATACAGGAAGGATAAGATTCCAATGCGAATTTGGTTTAATCATTGGTTTAGTACAGCCTATCACTTAATAAATATGATAAAGCTTGATAGCTCAGAAGAATACAGCTTTATTGGGACAAGCACTAATCCCTCTGCCATATATAAGACAGTATGCAATGAGTGGTGTGACGAACCAAAAGAAATAACTGCACCTGAATACATAAACTTTTGCACAGCTTTTTGTATTAGACATAATATAGATATATTTGTGCCAAGACGATATCTTACTGAAATTATTAATAATAAAGAAAAGTTTTCAAAGTTAGGCGTAAAATTATTTGCAAATACTAATCCTGAACTTGTTGAAATCTTAGATGATAAACAAAAAACTTATGATTTTTTTGAAGAAAGAATACCGGAAATTGTGCCTGTATTCAAAATTGCACATTCATATAATGAATTTTGTGAGTATTATGAGGAGGTTGCAAAGACAGGCTCAAGAGTATGC